>JANQNM010000050.1 GCA_028279625.1 Candidatus Nitrosopumilus sp.
AGTTGCTTTAGGCATATCTGATTGTAAGATTTGGATCTTTTGTAATAACTCAGTTCTTAGATCTCTTGCAACCCTTCTAACTGTTGGTCTTGGAACACCAAGCTCATCAACAACTTTGGTATAGATATCCTGCTTGTCGGTTACCCCTTTGTCAAGATAAGAATTAATTGCTTCTTTAATGATCGTGCTTTGGTTTGTACGATTCAACGAATTCTTAGTTTTAGTTGTTCTATATAAGACTATAACTTCTTGAAATGCAAAATTGTCATTTCAAATTATTTCAAATTTTTTATCTAGAAAAAATAAAATTTTTTCAAAGTCGTAAGCTAGAAAGATTTGTAACGAAAAACGTACTGAGAATTAGGAATTTTTCAAATTAACTAGAGTATCTGTGAGAATTTTCAGAAAGATTTTCACAAAAGACTCTTATGATAAGACTATAGAATATTTCTTATGACTACAGCAAACATTGAAACTAATTTTGGAAAAATTTCATTTAAACTTCTACCTGATTTAGCACCTGAAACTGTGAGAAATTTCGAAAAATTAGCTAAAGACGGATTCTATGATGGTACATTGTTCCACAGAGTTATTCCTGGATTCATGATTCAGGGCGGTGATCCTAATACAAAGACAGATAACAAAAGTTCATGGGGAATGGGAGGACCAGGATACAACGTAAAGGCAGAATTTAATTCCAGATCTCATTTGAGAGGCATAGTTTCTATGGCCAGAGCACAAGATCCTGATAGTGCAGGTTCACAGTTTTTCATAGTTACAACTGACAGTACATTCCTAGATAGACAATACACTGTATTTGGTGAAGTTTCTGAAGGAATGGATGTTGCAGACAAAATTGTCAATCTTGAAAGAGATGGAAATGATTGTCCTTTAGAGAAAGCACAAATGCTCAAAGTAACTATAGAGTAATGAAAAAACAAATTTTATCTATTTTTGTTATTTTTTCTCTAATTATAATAATACCAAATGTTAACGCTCAAGAATTTAGTTTTGGAGAAAAAGCAAATCAAAAATCTATTACAGTTACAATAAGTGATGAAGGTAACGTTCATGTACAACACCTAATTAGTTCATCAAACATATCAAAACAAGTTGAATTAATTTACGGAACAGTTTCAAATTTATCAGTAAAAAATGAGGTAGGCAAAGAAGTGGATTTTTCAATAATAGGAAATAATGAGGTAGTTATCATTCTTCCTTCAAATGAAAATTCAATTATTGAGTATGAACTTGATCATGTATTGAACAAAAAAGATGAAATTTGGACGTGGAGTTTTAGATATTTAGAAACAACATCTTTTATTTTTCCTGAAAGTGTAAATTTTATTTTTTCAAATGATAGACCGATAAAACTAGGTGACAAAAAAGGAATTACTTGTCATGGTTGTCAAATGATTTTAGAATATGTTATAAATGAACCAAAAATTGTTAAAAAAGTAATATGGGAAGATAAAGAATTTTTTGTAGAAATTCATTCTTTTTCAAATATTGAAAATTTTGTGTTTAATCAATCAACAAAAAGTATTTCTTTAGATTTTTTAGATGAAAATATGTTTATCACAATATTAATTCCACTAGAACTATTATGGGAACCATATACTGTTTTTCAAAATGATGAGAAAATTTTCTTTCATCAATATATCAATAATGGAACTCATGTTTGGGTAAATATGAAACCTGAAAATTCAGGTGAAATAACAATTATTGGGACTACAGTAATTCCTGAATTTCCAATTTTTGCTCCATTGGCTATTGGATTAATGGCAATTCTTGTTATGCCATTCTTAAGAAAATTTAATCTCCACTAGAACCACAGGAACAAAAACCATACTCATCAATTCTAACGTTACAAACTGGGCATTTTTCTCCATAATCGACTTCCCATGGTTCTTTACCAAAAAGTCTGAAATGATCATCAATTTCAATTGGAATTTCTCTTTTCTTTTCCAATGATTTGTATAGGTATCCAAACTATACAAAGATTGTCGAGAAGAATCATGAAAATTGAATGTGGATGTCATTGTATAAAATGTAATAGTACAGATTTAGAATCACATAGAATTGGAGAAATAGAAAAAGACGGATATTTTGATATGCATCACACCTGTAATCAATGCAATACTCATTTTGATCATTTAGATGGAGAAATTTTTTCCAAGTGTGAAAAATGTGGTTATTTTAGTTAGTAATTAGTGATTCAACAAAATACTGAGTTCTGTTTTCTTCAGAATTTTTCATCATTTCTTTATTTGATGCCATTTTTGCTAATGCTTTTGAAACATCTAAAGGACTTGCTGCCCAACCATATTCTCTTAATTGTTGAACGGTTTCAGTAACTGTTCGTGGAGAATCAAAGAATTTGCTGGTTTCTAAAATTCTTAATTTTGCTTTAATTTCATTTGCTGTGATATATTTTGGTTCATTGAATTCTGGTTCATATGCCTCTGCATCATCTAGGTATTCTAATCCAAATTGAGCAGGAGTTTCAGTTTCAATAGTTTCGGGTTTTGGTTCAGTTTCATAGATTACTTGCGCTTTGTTTTCAGGTAAGAGTTGAGTCATACCTTCAATAATTTCTGCTAAAGTTTGATTATCTACATAGAAATCTCTAGAGTCTATCTCAATTTCATTTTCTCCTAGTTTGAGTTTAATTCTAGCCACTGAGAAATAATCATCTAATTTTGATTTATTCTGTTAGCTCTAAGGAGCTTTAAGAGTAGATCAAAACTTTTACACAATTTATTGGGATTTTTTTCCTTTTTAGTTAAAATGTAATTTTGTGATTTCTAGTCATGAAATCATCCAAAAAAGGAGGTTTGATTATTCTCTTTGTATTAGGCATGAGTATTTTTGGATATTCTCAATATGCTTCAGCCTCACAAATTGAAGTGAGTATCACACAGAGTGAATTAATAGGTGAAAATGAAAAAGGTGCAAAGTATAACGTAGAATTACAATTTGATAATCCTTCATTATTGATTTTAACTGCAGGAGATACTGAATTCTTTGTTATTGTAAATGACGAAATGGTAGGAAAAGGCGAATTAGAACCATTTACTTTACAACCATTAGATAGTAGTTATGTCAAAGGCACATTCCATACTGATTCAGATATTGATGAAGAATCACAATCAGTAAAAATTACTGGAGTTACAAAATATGACGTATTATTAACATCAATTGATGTTCCATTTGTGTACTATCCAACAGATGAGCAAGCAAGAGAATTTATACATCAAAATTAATTTCTTCACAAATGCTCACAGTATTTGGATCTACAGCGTTAGATACTATTAGAACTCCAAAAAAAACTCTAAAAAATGTATTAGGAGGAGCAGCTACTTTTGCAGCTATTTCTGCAAGCAATTTTGTTGATACAGGATTAATTGCTGTAGTTGGAAAAGATTTTCCAAAACAACATCACAAGATTTTATCAAAATATCTAGATTTGAAGGGATTAACAGTTAAAGAAGGAAAAACATTTCGTTATGATGGAAAATACGATAACACACTAAGTACTAGATCGACATTAAAGACAGAACTTAATGTATTAGGAGATTTTAAACCATCAGTTCCTGAAGAATATAGAAAGTCTCAATTTGTATATCTTGCAAATAATGATCCTGAGCAAAATACTTCATTAATCAAAGAGTTTGACAAAGTAAAATTTTCAATGTGTGACACTATAGATTTTTGGATATCTACCAAACGTGATGCTGTAATCAAGATGATCAAAACGGTTGATGCAGTAGTGATTAATGATGAAGAGGCTAAACTTTTGACAAAAGAATACAATTTGATAAAATGTGCTAAAAAAATGATGAATTGGGGTGCAAAGTACGTTATTATCAAAAAAGGGGAACATGGGTCATTGATGTTTTATGAAGATGTTATCTTTCCTACAGCAGGATTTTCGTTAGAAGATGTGGTTGATCCGACAGGTGCGGGTGATTCTTTTGCAGGCGCTATGATTGGATATTTGGCAAGCAAAAAATCAACTAGTCAATCTGAAATAAAAAAAGCAGTAGTTTATGGAAATGTTCTAGGATCATTTGCTGTTGAGAAATATGGTTTGGATGGATTACTAAAGATCAAAAATGGAGATATCAAAAAACGTGTTAAATTATATGAAAAAATGATTCGATTCTAAAAAGACTTAAGTTCAATAATTTTTCAAATTAATTTATCGTTGTCTCAAATGTCTGAAAAAACAGAAGATCGACTAGATACAATATTCAAACTTCAAAAAAGTTTTTCAGAAATGATGAAGTTAGATAGGTATCCAAAAGATCCTGAAGGCAAAGTTTCTGCTTTATGTACAGCAATAATGCATGAGGCAGTAGAACTACAAAGAACGACTAATTGGAAATGGTGGAAAACACCAACTGAATTCAATGAAGCCGAAGCTAGAGAAGAACTAATCGATATTTGGCATTTTGTGGTTCAGGCCTCACTTGAACTGAATCTAACACCAGATGACATTTTAGCAGAATACAAAAAGAAAAACGAAATTAATCGAGAAAGACAGAGAAACGGATACTAAATTTTAGTTTGAATTTTTTTAAAATCAGTTTCATTAATCAAATCAATTAATGTAATATTTTTTTGAAAATATTCTATCATTGATTCTGAGACTGTTAGATAAGGATCTGGACTAGATGAATTTACAATGCGATTATGGTAATCAATTCCATATTTATGAACTTGAAATAAAGAATGACCAGCTTTATGACCCCACACTTCTTTACCACAAACAAAAATTTTTGAGATTTTATGATTTTGATTTACAAACTTGATGATTTCATCAATTCCTTTGTTTTCAGATAATAATCTTCCAGCAATTGAGACCTGGTTCATAATTTCAGAATTTGCAAATTTTTTGAGAAGATCTATGCTTGACAGAGTACAAATAGCAATTGATGAGTCAGGATTTCCAGAGTATGATTCTTCAGGTATGGGTAAAACAATCTTACATAATTCACCTATAGCCTCACCTAATGCATTCAAAGGATATCACGCATGGATTTTGCTATAAATTCAATATTTTTTGTGGTAACTTTTGGATGAACAGGAAGAGACAAGACATGTTTTGATGCCCAATCAGTATTTTCTAGTTTAATTTTTGTTTTGTAAAAAGGAATCTTGTGAGCTGGAATTGGGTAATATACTGCTGCACCAATTCCTTTTGATTGGAGTTTTTTTAGAATTAAATCTCGATTTTTAGTAGCTATTGTATAAAGTGCCCAGTTCAACTTTTCGTTTTTTCTTTCAGTTGGAATTTGGATATCAAGATTTGATAATAGTTGTGATAACAATTTTGCATTTTTTCTTCTTGATTCAATAAATTTTGGTAATTTTTTAATTTGAATTTTTGCTATAGCTGCACTAATTTCAGGAAGTCTTAAGTTTAATCCAAATATTTTAGAATCATACCCTTTAATCATTCCATGATTTCTTATCATTA
This sequence comes from Candidatus Nitrosopumilus sp., assembly GCA_028279625.1. GTDB lineage: Archaea > Thermoproteota > Nitrososphaeria > Nitrososphaerales > Nitrosopumilaceae > Nitrosopumilus. The sequence goes on from JANQNM010000050.1 coordinate 5,486, forward strand.
GTAATTTCTCGTAAAGTTTTTTGTTATTTGTAACAACTATACCTCCCTCTCCTGATGTCATTACTTTACCAGGATAAAGGCTGTAACAACCAAGCTCAAAAAATGTTCCAGAGTGTTTTCCTTTCAAAGTTGAACCAAGTGATTGTGCGGCATCCTCTATAATTGGAATGTTATGTTTTTTTGAAATTTCACCAATTTCATCTAGATGAGATATATGCCCATACAAGTGAACAGGCATTATTGCCTTTGTTCTTTTTGAAATCTTTCTTTCAATTGATTTTGGATCAATAGTAAAATTTTCTTTTAAAATATCTACAAATACTGATTTTGCACCTGTAGAAGCTATTGCATTTGCACTTGCAACAAACGTAAATGATGGAACAATTACTTCATCACCTTGTTTAATATCAAGTGCAAGAATTGATGCTTGTAATGCAGATGTACCAGAATTTACAGATACAGCATATTTTGATTTTACATAGTTTCTAACTAATTTTTCAAATTCCTGGACATTTTTTCCTCCATCTCTTGAAGCTGAGGTTAGTCCTCCAGATTTTACTACCGAGGTTACTGCTGAGAGTTCCTCTTTGCCCAAAATAGGCGTGTTAATAGGAATTTTCACAAATTTTGTCTTAATTACTATCGTTTAAAGGTGTCACAGACACGCATGAATTTTTATATTTCAAAATTTGGCAAACGGCATAATGAAATCACGACATCTAGAAAGAACGGATCCTGGTTACAAGGTATACCTGTACATTTTCTATGTATGTGGATTCATTATGGCTTCATCTTTGGTTTTTGGTGTATACGTGACAATGTTAGAGTGGCTAGAAAATGGTACTTATGTTATGGGTGAAGCAATTCACAATACAACAATTCCATTTGAAAATTTTGCTAGAGTCTCAACTTGGATCTTTTTTTCAACAATAATTGGATGGTATTGTGTTTCTAGAATTGGTTGGAGAAAGACTGCAGGAAACAAAATTACCGGAACAAGAATGGCATTACTTCAATTAATGTTACTTGGATTTGCAATCATTACATTTTATGAAGTCTTATACAATTTCACTGTACTAAATGCTCAGATTGCAGCAGGTGTAGTTGATGGACATGTTCCTGACATTGATAGATTATCAGTTGCATATCCGGATCCGGACAGACCTTGGAATTTAGTTTTTGCTACCAAAGTTTTCCTTGCAGCATTTATCATCAGTGCTCATGCATTTTATCTAAGCATAAAACCAAGAAAATCCTTAGATGATGAAGAGATTTAGATCGCTAGAATTTTTTCAAAAATATTATTTTTTCTAGTAATGAGAAAATATTATCATGGGATTGTTTGGCTCAAAGTCAAATAAACTAAAATACAAAAAGTGCAGAACAATTCTTTCTGATTCACAGTGATTAAAAACATCAAGAAATAACACATAACAAAAATAATTACAATGTAGATTTTGTGGAATTAAATTTAATTCTCAGTAAGAACTAAGAAAAATTGTAAATAGATTCAAGATTCGTTTAATCCTGATTCGTATTTTGGGGGTCTTTTAAGGGCTTTTTCTATTGCTTCCAAGTTTGCAATCTCATTTTTAGAGTTCATAGTGAGAGTTTTGACCATTTCTGAGCCTAATTGGACTGATTGTTCAGGCAGTGTTTCGAGAAATTTCTCTAATCCTCTCTTGTAGTTTTCTATAAGTTCCAATCCTTCTTCTAAAGTCATAAAAAATCTAGACACTTCTTCTATTCAAAGCTTCTACAGATTTTCAAAAACTGTTTGAATAACTTTATACGTTTACTGATCAAAAGTTGTTTTGATTTGGATATAACAGAAAAAGTCGAATTAATTGAAAGACCACCAACTGAAGAAGTTGTAACACATGATGAATTAACTGAATTATTCAAAATAAATTCTTCACCAAAACATTACATTGGTTTAGAAATTTCAGGATTTTTACATCTTGGAAGTTTGATTAGTACTGGTTTCAAAATCAATGATTTTACAAAAGCTGGTGTAAAATGTACCATATTTCTTGCAGATTGGCATACTCTGATTAATGATAAGTTGGGTGGAGACTGGGAAACAATCTCCAAAGTTTCGAAATATTATCATGATGCATTCAAGTTAGTTTGTCCTGATGCAGAAATAATTCTTGGATCAAAACTATACGAAGAAAAAACAGAATATTGGTCAGAGCTTGTCAGATTTACAAAACACATGTCATTAGCTAGAGCAATGAGAACTCTAACAATAATGGGTCGTTCAGAAAGTGATGAAAAAATTGATGTTGCAAAATTACTCTACCCTGCAATGCAAGCAGTAGATATTCATTCATTAGATGTTGATATTGCACATGCTGGAATGGATCAAAGAAAGATCCACATGTTAGTAAGAGAAATTTTCCCTAAAATGAAATGGAAAGTTCCAGTTGCTGTTCATCACAAGTTATTGCCAGGACTTTCAAAACCTGCGGATACAACTGATTCTCAAATATTAGGTAAAATGAGCAAATCAGATCCTAATTCAGGCGTCTTTATCCATAATACGGATGAAGAAATCAAGAAAAAGATAAGCAAAGCATGGTGTGAGGAAGCAAATACAGAAAATAATCCACTATTAGAGATTGCCAGAACAGTAATCTTCCATGAATTCAGTGAAATGAACGTAGAAAGACCTGAGAAATTTGGTGGAAACGTTTCATATACAGATTATGAACAACTAGAGGCAGATTTTGCTGCAAAAAAACTTCATCCTGGAGATTTGAAACAAACTGTAGGAAATTATCTAGTTAAAGTAATCTCTCCAATTAGAGAAAAGTTGCAATTAACTGAAGAATTGCATAATGCAATCAAGAAGAGCTACTGAACTTTAAGATCAGGGTTTGTTTGCTCTTCTAAATTGTATTTTGATTTGTAACCTCTTGGGTTGATCATCAAATCTTTGTAAGTATAGGTTGATGAATTTCCAATAATTACAGTACTTATCATGCCTAGTTTATCAGAATGTTCAGGTAGATTCTCCAAATCAGTCATCACAATTGTTTGAGATTCTCTAAATGCTCCTTTAATTATAGCAACTGGAGTTGTTGGCTTTCTATACTTTAGAAGAGTTTTTCTTGTATCTTGTAATTGATGAATTCTCTTTTTACTTGCTGGATTGTAAATGACAATTACAAAATCTCCTTGTGCTGCTGCCTCTACTCTTTTTTCAATAATTTCCCATGGAACTAACAAATCACTCATACTAACAACTGCAAAATCAGTCATTAGTGGAGAACCAACAATAGAAGCACAAGAATTTAGTGCAGATACACCTGGTACAATTTCTACTTGCAATCCATCTTTTGGGTTCCATTCAGTCTCAGCTAGCGTTTCATAAATTAATCCAGCCATTCCATAAATTCCAGGATCACCACTTGAAACTAATGATACAATTTTTCCTGATTTTGCAAGATCAATACATTGATGAGCTCTTTCTACTTCTTGAGTCATTGCGTAACGATGGACTGTTTTTCCTTCTATAAGATCTTGAACAAGATTCACGTATGTTTCATAACCTACAATAGTATCACTTTCGGCAATCACTTCCTTAGCTCTAAATGTCATATGATCATGATGTCCGGGACCGACACCAACAATGTAGAGTTTACCAGTCAATTTAAAAACAAATTTTCTGTCAAGTAATTTATCCCTTTACTGGGTTATTGGAAGGGATCTATGAATGGACAATTTACAATATGATCACTGTTTGTAGGTCTTGCAATACTAACTGTAATCATATCATCAGCACGAAATGAGTCAATATCTGATTTTGTCTCTAAAATTTTTGCTGATTCTGAATCATTCCATTCAACCAGATAGATTCTCCACATAGGACTATAATTCTCATCTCCAAGTCCAGCACCTGCAATTCCTGCCTGAAATCCTAGTGGACCTGAGCCTTTAATTCCATTTTTGAACTGGAACAAATCCACTGCACTTGAATGAGCTATTAGATTTGCTGAAGTTGGAGAGGATACAACTCCCATCATTTCTGCAGGTCCTGAAGGTGTTGCATCGGTAACAATATAGTAAATTGTTCTTCCATCAGGTCCCCATCCTCTATGAGCTACAAAAGTTACGGTAAGTTCTTCCTCGTTAATTTCAGTAATTTGTCCACCACCATAAGGCATATCATCAGTAATTGTTGAATCAGAACGCACTTGCAGTTGTCCATTTGGCCATACTATTTGAGGAGTGTTAAGTACAATTCCTGTTTCATTAAATTCAATTCTACCGCCTTCTTCTGCTACAATTACATCATCTGCAGATTCAAAAATAATTTCTTTTTGACCCACTTTCCATGTAACTTCGATTACTGAAGATAGTGCACTATACTCTGATTCTTGTTGAGGAGTACTAGATAGTACTTCATCTTGGAATCCATAAATTCCATCTCCCTTTACACCATTTTTGAAAATGAAGATTTTTTGAAGTGCCTCTTCTGGAACGTCAGTTAATGGATGAGCTAATTCTACTTTCCAATCTTGTTTTTCTGTCAAAGTTTTTGCATATTCTTCATCACTTCCATCAGTAATGATATACAAAATCTGTTCACCATCATAGATTCCCTTATGCATTGGAATTGTTGCAGGAACATTTGTTCTAGATAATAATAGTGAAGGTTCTTCTTTTTCAAGTTCTATTTTTTGCATTATTACTTCAGTTGGTTGTCCTCGAATCCATCCATCAACACTGACAGTTGATGTAAATTCTTTGGAATTGGGAGAATGCAAAGCCAGTGCTGCTCCTGTAAACTCAAAAGAACCAGATTTTTCTTGCAGATCAATCAAAGATAAGCCATAGATGGTATTTCCATCAACAGTCCATGTAGGCTGACCTTTTGCCTCTTGAGAGTTAATTTCATGTAAAACTACTATCTGAACAGGCTCGCTGGAGGTAAATGTCATGGAACCGTCATAGATAGTTCCTTCATTTGGTGACAAAATCAACGCTAATTGATGATTTTCATGTCCTTGTCCAGGATCTTGAGATGATGTTATAGTTTGAGTAAAATGAATTTTTTTTCTGGAACCAGCATCAGCAAATTGATCTGAGAAAGTAGAGATGGAGATAATGCTTGCTGCAAAAATTCCAATTATTAGAATTGCAAATAGTTTATTCAATGAATTTGATTTAGTTTATTCCTTTAAATGATTTTGTCTTAATTGATCTTGTCTAGTTCAAATGCATTATGAATTGCATTAACAGCAGCTTTGGTATCAGAATTTTTTACAACTAATGCAAGATTAAGTTCTGAGGAACCCTGTGTAATCATTGAAACATTTACCTTGTTTTTCTCAATTGCACCAAAAACTTTTGATGCTACACCAACTGTTCCACGCATTCCTGAACCTATTAATGCAATTATTGCAACATCAGTTGTTACTTCTAGTTTTTTGATAATTTTTCCTAATAATTCCATCTCCAAAGCACTTACTGCTCTATCAAGATCAGAATTTTTTACAACTATTGTAATGCTTGATTCAGATGGATTTTGAGATATCATCATTACATTGATTCCAGCTTTTGCAAGAGTGGCAAATATTTTTGCAGCTGTACCTGGAGTACCTACCATACTACCACCTTGTATATCGATTAATCCATTGTTTCTAACGTTACTTACACACTTGACTGTATTTTTTACAGATGATGAAGGTGATGAGGAAACTAAAGTTCCTTCATTTTTCACATTAAATGAACTTCTAATCTTCATTGGTATTTTCTTAGTTAATAGAGGCTCAAATGTGCGTGGGTGTATCTGTTTTGCTCCAAATAGAGCCATTTCAATTGCTTCAATGTAAGAGACTTCCTTGAGTAATTTTGCATTTTTTACAATCTTTGGATCTGCAGTCATTAATCCATCTACATCACTCATTAACCAGATTTCATCAGCTTTGATACAAGAACCGATGATGGTTGCAGAATAATCGGATCCTCCTCTACCAAATGTTGTTACATGTCCATGTTGATCAGCGCCTACAAATCCCCCAACTACAGGAACTGTTTTTTTAGAGAATAGAGCATCAACTGCCTTTGATACCCTTAATCTAGTTGTATCCATTAGTGGTTTTGATTCACCAAAGTTTGAATCAGTTACAATTCCAACTTCTTTTCCAGTAAGAGGAATTGATTTTTTGCCAGCATCATTGACTGCTGATGAAACTAGTTTTATTGATAATCTTTCACCAAACGAGAATAGATAATCCATAGTTCTTGGAGTAACTTCGCCAAGTAGCACCATCCCATCAATTAATGCAACAAGTTCTGCAAAATCTTGATCAAATTTGGTTAGTAATTTTTTTCGTATATCTAATTTTTTGATTGTTTGTTTTGCTAATTGTTTGTGTCTATTGATAATTTTTGATGCAAGTTGTTCTGCTTTAGATTTATTTTCTTTTTTTATAGATTCAGAAATTTCAATTAGATCATCTGTTGTTCCACTTGTTGCTGAACAAACAACTACAATCTGATTTTTCTTTGATAATGAGTTAAGGTGATTAGCAACTGCTCTGATATCTTTAGAAGAAGATATTGATGTTCCACCATATTTTACTACTAATCTCAATTCAAAATACCTGAATTAGTTAATCTTTAAATGCTTTAACTTTCCACGCGTGGAGCCAAGTAAAAGTGAATTCTACCAATATTTGCCACTTTGAATTCAATTCTAAG
>JANQNM010000095.1 GCA_028279625.1 Candidatus Nitrosopumilus sp.
TTGTGCTTCGATAGCTCAGCCTGGTAGAGCGTTACCTTGGTAAGGTAAAGGTCGCGGGTCCGGATCCCGTTCGAAGCTTTCTAATCTTAAATAAATATAGAAAATGTGTTCTTTATGAGATGACCAATCAGGAAATAAAAAATATCATTTATGATCTGAATCCAAAAAATTGTTTATCAAAATTTCAAAATCCATCTCCAAGATATGCATTTGAGCTTGTTGTGATTTGTTATGGAATTACAATTTTGATCAGTGTAGTTACACAGGATTTACCAACAGTGAGTTTTCACAAAGAAGTCTTATTCCATATCCCAATCAACATATTCAATTCCACAATTTTGAATCCAATCTTGGAGGAGATTTTATTTTTTGGCATTCCAATTAGTCTTGTGAATAATCCAATTGTGATTTTGTCCATAGGGTTTTTGTGGCCAATTTTTCATCTTTTTGCCCCAATGAATGTAGAGACATTTTCTTTATCACTAAATGCGTTTATTGTAACTCTACCAATTTTGTTTATTCATTTCAAAATTTGGAAAAGTGGGCTCGGATGGATTTCAATTGTAGTTCACGCAGGTTATAATGTTGTGTCAAATTTGGTCAACTGTAATGATATTGCAATATGTTCCCAGTTTAACAATAACAATTTTGATTTTCCAGAATTTTACATTTACTTGGGAATAACTGCCTTGTCCGTAGTTGTGGTCTATTATTTACAACGAAGAAAAGAAGAAAATGAATATGTTAAAAAAATCTTAAGAAAACAAAATCAATAGTTTTTGATTAGTAATTCAAAATGACCAGTTCGCTTTTTGGAATTTGAATTAATAGAGCGATTTGCTTGAATTTTGGAGACATTCCAAGGTTTGTCTGAGAACATATCTGCAACTTGTTTTGAATCAGAATTTGACAAGAGAACTTTGCATCCTTTTGAATCTAGTTTGGAGCAAAGCTCAGCTAATCTGAAAAGATCAGTGTCTGTGAAATCTTTGTTGGTGTAACTTGTAAAATTAGCAGTATCACTTACTGGTTGGTATGGTGGATCAAAGTATACCAAATCTCCTTTTTTTGCATCTCTTAATACTGCCTCAAAGTCACGACATTTGATTGAGGTCTTGCTAGATTGCAAGATAGTACTAACAGAACGCAGATTCTCCTCATTTACGATGTTAGGATTTGTGTATCGTCCTAGTGGAACGTTGAATTTTCCTTTGCTATTAACTCGGTATAATCCATTGAAACAAGTCCTATTCAAAAACAGTAATCTTGATGTCTTTTCTATTTCGCTTCTTGGATTTGATTCTCTTATTGAATAATAGTAAGATTTTGAATCCTTACGATAATTTTTTTCATGATTTTTCAGAGATGAAATCAAATCATCAATTCTATTTCGAATTGTAGTATAGGCCAATACTAGATCAGAGTTCAAATCAGAGATGCTGCATTTTTGACCATTTCTATCAGTAAGAATATGAAAGAGTAAAGCACCACCACCCAAAAATGGCTCATAATAGGTCCCAAAGGATTTTGGTAAATTCTCATTTAGAATAGGAATAAGTTGTCGCTTTCCACCTGCCCACTTCACAAAGGGTTTTGGGACAACTGATGATACTTGAGAGTATACTTGTTTCAATAGTTAGTATTGCAGAATTTGTTAACTGTTAGAAAAACAAAAAAAATTGATCTTGAACTAACTTTTTCCTAGTTGAGCAATAGCTTAAATACAAATTTCGTAAATTTCTCAAAATTGTAATTTGACATCTAAATTATTCATCATAATCTAGAGCCTTGATTTCTACCTAGTTTACGTCCTAAAAATGCAACAACCCAGCCAATTCCTATCAAGACACATCCAAACAAAATGTTCCATTCATAATATTTCACATATTCTTCTTCAAATCTTGGATCATCTAGAAATTGATCTTCAGGAATATCAGTCAGATATAGAGCCCAATACGAAAAGCCTACCATCAATACACCTAATGCAAAAAATGCAATCATGATGTATTTTGGAGCTCCACTAATCATACATTCATACAAGAAATTCCCCTATATGATGGATGTTATTAGGTTCTAATCAATCCGGATGGAGATTTTTTTGACCTCTATAGGAGATTAATGTTTTAGTTATTTCTTTTCTATATCTATCATCAATACAGGACAAGATGTATTTTCAATAATTTTTCTTGAAACACTTCCTAGTGTCAAAAGGCTCTTGATTCCTTTTAATTTTCTTCTTTTTGCCATTACAATTAGATCAATTTTTTGATTTTTTACAATTTTCAAAATTTCTTCTGCAGGCAATCCAACTACTACTTTTAGACTAGAATCTATTCCATTTTTTTTACAAATATTGATGTGTTTAGTCATTTTTTGTTCCATGGTAGTTTTCATATTTTTAGTAATATCGGAAATTTCTCTTTTGACTTTGGTTGCTTGTGATGAATGAAGGAAAAATACTGGAACATGTGGAAAATCTTCAATTACATGTAAGAGGAAAATTTTTGAAGAGTTTGATTTTGCAATATGAATTGCATGCTTTAGTGCCAAATCTCCAGCAGGAGTGCCGTCATGTGGAACAAGTATTGTATTATACATATTTTGCAATCATCACTTCAGTATTTTAAGATATGAGAAAATCTCTCAAGTGGAAATCACATGACTACCATTACAGGAATCTTTGAATTCTGTACTAATGCATTAGATACGCTTCCTAGTGAAGGGCCTGTAAGCTTTGTGGTACCACGCTTCCCCATAACAATAAAATCAAATTTACTTTTTTTTGTTAGTTTTAAAATTTCTTCAGAGGGATTTCCGTATAGAATTTTTTGATCTAGTAGGACTTCTTCTCTTAGTGCTTGTTTGTATGCATCTTTCATGAAATGTTTAACATGAGTGATTAATTTGCCCTTGTATGGTTGAATGATTTTTGCCATTGCCTTGTGATATGAAATTACATGTACAAGTACGATTGTTGCATGAGAGGATTTGGCAAATGTTATTGCGTTTTTAAGAGCACGTTTTGCATTTGGTGAATCGTCATAAGGAACAAGTATTTTTTTGAAGCTATTACCCATAAAGCATTACCACATAATCCAATTAAATAAAGAATCGTCAAATGTCATATCTGAGAATCCATAGTGGTAGAATTTTTCTTTTGTTGACCTGTAATGACAAAACTAATGATTATCAAAACAGTTCCTACAAGTCCAGAAATGTAAATTCCAATAAATGCAGTCCTGAATTCTGAACAAAATCTTGCAGCATCTGGAGGCATTTCATCAAAAGGTTCTATTTCTGAATCACAGAGTGCAACACTATATGGAATTGTAACAGAATATGGTTCTCCAACTATTGTTACCTCTAAAGGAATTTGATATGCAATAATTGCTGCAATGATGAAGACAGCTCCTAATCCTATTAACCACCACTTTACCATGTAGAGCTTTAGAAAAAATTGTTATTTATTCACAAATCTGATTTTCAAAAGTGGTTTATTGGTTTGCTCTTTTAATATAGTAAATACGAGATTATGATAATGTCAGCAGGACAAAAAAATACGAATTCAATTTTCATTATTATAGGAGTCATAGCTGCTGTAGCAATTGCGCTATTTGCGTATTTGATGTTCTATACTGCACCAGTTGAGACCGTTGAAAGGGTCCAGATAATCGCAGTCACACCAGAAGGCTGTATTGCTGAAACCATGGATGGATTTTCTGTAAATATTGGAGACTGCCAAGCAGAGCCTGGAGAGTTTCTTAATGCAGTAGTTGATCAAAAAGTCAAAGAAAGGCAAGCTGCAATGAATCCTACAAGTTAACTTTTTCTCATTTTTTATTTATTGACTTGAGTTCATGATTATGTCTTCATATATTTTCAGAATCTACAATAATCTTTTGGATTAAATAGTATGGACATCTACAATTTGGTATGAATAACAAGACAATCATGGTTTGTTTGGATGGATCAAAAAATTCCCTACGTGGGTTAGATAAGGCAATAATGTTTGCAAAACAATCCAATTCCAGAATTCTTGGAGTTCATAGTGATACAAGTTTTAGTGCATTTTCTGCAGTTCGAGCCCCCATTCTTCCAGAGAAAAAATGGAAAAAAGAGGCAAAAGCGTTGATGAAAATTGCAAAGAATAAAGTGGAAAAAAGCAAAATTGAATTTGAAGGAATTGTGATTGCAGGTCATACTTCAGGTATTGATTTGGTCACATTTGCAAACAATCCAAAAAATAAGATTGATCAAATTGTAATAGGTTCTAGAGGCATGGGATTTCCAAAAGAGTTGTTTTTTGGAAGTACATCAAATTTTGTCTTACACAAAGCAAAGGCACCAGTTACCATAGTAAAATAATCTCACAAAATTATTGAATGAAAAACAGGCTTAATCCATGGAAATTTTACAATTTATCAAAAAGAAAATTCTATGGGTCATACTTTTAGTCATAGCATTTTATGTTGTTTTCATTTTGGTTTCAGATGTAGAGAAGATTTCTGAGCATTTTTTACAAATTAAAGTTGAATTTCTATTTTTGATACTTTCCCTTGTTTTCCTATCTCATATCGTTAAGAGTTTCCGCCAAAAAGAATTTCTGAATAATCTTGGAGAAAAGATCCCATCAAAACAAAATTTGATTATTTACATGGCAGGATTATCGTTGATTAATACTCCAGGAGGGGTAGGCACTTTTCTAAAATCAATTTATTTGAAAAATCAATTTCAAGTTCCAACTGACAAATCAATCTCAGTAATTTTTATGGAGAGATTTCATGATTTGCTTGCAGGCACATCAATAATTTTTGTAAGTATTTTGATGTATTTTAGCTCCGTTTCAATATCGTTGCTTGTAATATCGTCAATTATTCTTGTGAGTGTATATGTAATGGTAAGGAGTCAGAAATTTTCAGAATTCATTCACAAAAAACTATCAAAAATCAAATTCATTTCTGAAAAACTTCCAAAAAATTTGCCAAGTAATTCATTTTCTGTTTTGACTAGTCCAAAAAACATGACTAAAGGTTGGCTGTTTAGTATTTTGGGATGGAGTATTGATTCATTTGCAGTATACGTGGCATTTCTTGCGTTAAATGTTGATTTAGGATATCTCTTGACATCTCAAATCTATTTTACTTCACTAGGATATGGTGTTTTGTCATTTATGCCAGGAGGAATTGGAGTCAATGAAAGTATTGCAGATTTTCTTTTAGTACAACAAGGACTGGAACTTTTTGTTGCAACATCACTTGTAATTTTGACAAGACTTTCCACTATTTGGTTTGCAACCATTATTGGAATAGGTTTTACTCGTTATGCATCAAAACAACAAAAACAGACGTAAAAACTTGGGAACAGCAATCATTTTGGGCATGAAAATGAATGTTGATTGATTCAGTCTGAATCTTCTTTTAGTCTAATTTCATCCATACAGATTGTACAAATTTTTTCATTCTTGTATTCAATCAAAGTTCCTCTCAAATGTGCTGGTTTATCACATTTAGAGCATCTAAGAGAATAGTAATCATCAATCTCTTCTATACAGTTTTGACATAGCAATTTATCTAATTCATGGTTTTTGTAACTAGCCAATTTACCAACATCAGTATCTGGTTTCTTGCATCTCTCACAAACATCAGACATTGCCATTTTGTATTATCAAAGAAAGTATGGTTTGTGTTGGATTTAAGAGAGTAAAGAGAATTTCAAAGATGAGAATCTTTAGAGGCCTGAATTATTCAAGAATGAGATTTCCTGATGAGACCCCTCTATAGGACATATCAGATAGTTTGTACCATACACGGTCCACTCCTTGTCCAGTAGCCCCTTCAAACTTGCCTGTCCCATCAAGAATTTTCCATTCATATTGTCCAACACCAAATTTGTGCTTTGCATATTCATGATAGAACATCTCTTTAGCTTCAAAAGAAATTGAATTTCCAATATCATCAGAAATTGTATAACGACTGATCTCATATCCTCCTGTCCCATCATCAGAAGTTGGAACCCAAATTACTTCTCCATTACCAGTTACAACATCATCAAAAACTGAATACTTTCCAATGTCAGTAAAATATCTAGAATCACCCGAACTCTCAAAAGTTCCTCTAAATGGAATGATCTCAGCAAAAGCAGTAGTTGTAAATGTTCCAAAAATCAAAATGCTTGCTAAAGCAAGAAACGCTAGTTTTGACATATCAAAAATGAGAATTTTATTGTTTTAAAGATACATCTGAAATTCAAAAGAAAAAATCATGATCTATAGAACTCTCTAAGGAGTAACTAACAAAATGAAAAGGAAAGGTTGGGTTTTAGTCCCACTTTGACCAAGCGGCCATCCATCTGTAAGTCCAAGTATTGAGTTTACATCCTAATGCTGCAAACGTTGTTCCCAATACTGCACCTGCACCTGCACCGAGAGCAACTGGGCTGTTATAGAACTTACCTACCTGCGGTTCTATCGGTGTCATGTATGGTGGCAATGTTGGTCT
>JANQNM010000066.1 GCA_028279625.1 Candidatus Nitrosopumilus sp.
ATTTTTAATGAATTCTAGGAACCACAAGTATGCTCTATTACTTGTGGCCGCAGTAGCCATTACAGCAACTGGTGCTATGTCACAGGCATATGCACAAAGTGTTGACGATGGTATGGACGGATACGTTAAAGGTACCAGTGGAATTTACACTGGAAATCCTAACGAATGTTGGTATGATGATGGCGAAGGCAATATGCTACCTTGTCTTATTGATACAGGTGACTCAGCATGGATGCTTACAGCAACATCATTAGTACTCTTCATGTCTCCAGGTGTCGGTTTCTTTTATGGCGGTTTAGCCAGATCAAAGAATATCGTCAATGTACTTGGTATGACTCTCATTGTTATGGGTCTCATGGCAGTACAATGGGTTCTATGGGGATACTCACTAGCATTTGCACCAAACGAAAATGAAGCTGGAAACCTATTCATGGGTAGTCTTGATTATGCTGGATTCAACATGGTCTCTCACTATGCGCCATTAGGCGAACTGGGTCCATGTGGTGATACATGGTCGGCGGCTTACCAGATGAATGCGATGGTAGACGGTGAATATTGTAGTCAAGGTTGGCCAGGAACTGTTCCTCACCAACTATTTGCAATGTTCCAAGGAACCTTTGCAATGATTACTCCAATACTAATCATTGGTGGTTTGATTGACAGAATCAAATTCAGTGCTTTAGTCATTTTCGTTCTCTTATGGGGAACCTTCGTTTATGACCCAATTGCACACTGGGTCTGGGGAGGCGGATTCATAGGAGGAGGTTCATTAGACCTTGATCCAGATCTATCTCCATCACACGCATTAGACTTTGCTGGTGGTACTGTAGTACACATTTCTTCAGGATTCGCTGCATTGGCAGGTGCCTTAGTCCTTGGCAGAAGACTTGGATATGGCAAAGTTCCAATGGAACCACACAACATCCCAATGGTTGTTCTCGGAGCAGCTATCCTATGGTTTGGATGGTTTGGTTTCAACGCAGGAAGTGAAGTAATGGTAGACGGCATTACCATAAGCGCATGGACTGTAACTAATACCGCAACAGGTATGGCAGCAGTTACATGGGTTTTGATGTCATGGGCACACACAGGCAAACCAAGTATTGTTGGTGCTGCATCAGGTGCAGTAGCAGGATTGGTAACAATCACTCCAGCATCTGGTTGGGTAGGTCCAATGGCCGCAATTATTATGGGAATTGCTGCAGGTACAGTTTGTTATGCAAGTGTAGCATTCAAGAACTCACGAAAGTGGGACGACGCATTAGATGTATGGGGAGTACACGGAATGGGTGGTCTTACAGGTGCAATCTTGACTGGTACATTAGCTAGTCCACACATTTGGGATACCGGTGACGGTATTGGTGCATGGACCGGAACTCCAGAAGGAATGGAAACCCAAGCAATCAGCATTATTGCTGCTGGAATATCCATTGCTTATGCATTTGGTGTAACAATTGTCATCCTCAAAGTGATGGATGCAGTATGGCCTGGCGGAATCAGAGTCACTCCTAAAGAAGAGGAGATTGGTCTCGATTTGGCTCAGCACGGAGAAAGAGCATACGTCAACGAATAGAAAAATTCCTTTTCTTTTCTTCTTTTTATTATTCAATCCAAATCAATTTAGATTTGATCGTTTTATCCAAATCATGTTAATCTCTACATCTGAACTAAATTCAATTCAAAATGATCCTAATCTTATCATAGCTGATACTCGTTCTTTCAAAGAATATTCTGAAGGTCATATCCCTGGAGCTGTCCATTTGGATTTGTTTGCATTTCATTGGATTGATACAACAAAACAAGGAATTGAGAATTTCAATGATCAAACTCGGAACCTTCTCTCAATTCTTGGAGTAACTCCAGAAAAAAAAGTCATTTTTTATGATTCAGTTTCTGGAATGCTTGCTGCTAGAGGGGTTTGGATGTTGCTGTACTTTTCACATGAAAACACCTTCATTTTAGATGGAGGAATCACAAAGTGGAAAAAAGAAAACTTGCCAATTGAAACAAAACCCAATGGTTTCAAACCATCTGAATTTATTGGTAAAGTCAATCCAGAAATAATTTCTGGATTTGAATACATTAGAGATAATCTAGATTCTTTAAAAATTCTGGATGCTCGTTCTGTAGGAGAATATGATGGAACAACTGTAAGGGCTGCTCAATCAGGCCACATTCCAAATTCTATCAATATTGACTGGAATCAAAATATCAAAGAAGATGGGACTTTCAAAGGTGACGAAGAATTATCCAAAATGTATGATTTTTCAAAAGATACTGAAATTGTAACATACTGCCATGGAGCATACAGGGCAGCCAATTCTTTTTTGGTTTTGAGAAAACTTGGATTCTCAAATATCAAAGTCTATCTAGGCTCTTGGGGAGAATGGGGAAATCGATTAGATCTTCCTGTAGAAAAATAAATTTCCTTAGACATACTTAAGTGAAAAACTTTTTTTAGAAATCTGTAGATGGTTGACAAAAAGACTAAAGAAATTTCAGATGAACTTACTGCCTTGATCCAGAAATTAAAAGAATCCGATAGAAAAATTGATGAAATTTCAAAACAACAAGTTCTACTCAAACATGAATATCGTAGCACCAGAGATAAAGTATTCAAAGAAGAAATTATGAAAAAATGGAATAACTTACAAAAGAAGATGGAAACACTTGAAAAAAAGCGCAGAAAAATTATCGAAAAGAAAAATGAGATTAATTTTAAAAGAAAATGGAAAGGATGGAAATAATAGAAACTTATCTTCTTTGAATTTTGATATTGTGAAATTCGTTATTTCTTTTTCCAGATAAACTGGTTGTAAATCAATTCTGGTCTGATTTGTCTAAATGGTTGTGCTCCACCATCGTACCACTTTGTGAAAAATTCATACAAATGCAATCTGAGTGATTGGATATAGACAATCAATCCTTCAATCATCATAATTCCTAGATTTCCTCCAATAATCATTGCCCATGCTCCAACAGACTCTGCTCCTCCTAAGGAACTGAATGCGTTGTTTACTGTTAACAGAAGAGCAGCATGTACAAGTAACATGATTCCAAGTCGTGCATAACTAATTGTATGTGCTAGACTTTCAACAGTTTTTCCAAGAAATACTTCCATGACTACATTAGCTGCAGAACCTCCATCTTCTGGATGTCTCTTTGCATGAAGAATTCCTCCTACCATCATCATAGCCATTGATGCAATGACAATGACCACTGCAATTCTAGTTACAATCCAAACTTGTGCCCATTCTCCTAAGAAAATAGTGACCCATGGAACTGGTTCTGTGTGAACTTTGGAATACATATTCATGACATCGTATTGTGAACCAATTGCACACATCATAATGACAACAATTCCTCCGTACAGTGTAATGTTTGGAATTCCTTCTAAGAACATTACAAGTTTGTGTCCTTCTTGAGCAAGTCTCTTTATTCTAAGAATCATTGCCCAAACTAGGTGAATTATTCCAATGAATAATGAAACTTTGAGAATGTTAATCACTTGTTCAAATGTTAATTCAGCTACACTGAGAATACCTACAATCCAACTAACTGAGTGAAGTGCTCCACCTTCTTCTAAAAGACCTTCAAACGGACCCATATGATCAAGGTGGTATCCAAACATCTCTCCTGCTCCTACTCCTGCTATTGCAGCAGAAGCTCCAGAAATGGCAATTAACATGCCCCATTTTGATAGATTTCCTTGTCCCTTTACTTTGAATAACAATCCCATTCCCATTAACAACAATCCGTGACCCATGTCTGCAAACATGAGACCATAAAATATTGGCCACATCAAGGCAATCATTGGAGTAGGATCAGCTTCTCCTTTTCTTGGGATTCCTTGACTTTCGGTAATTACCTCAAACGTCCTGACAAATTTCTTGTTGTCAAATAATGTTGGGACTTGTTGTCTGTGTATAGGATCAGTGATATCTTCAGTAATGGCAGTCCACTGTTTAGTGTGATCTTTGAATTTCTGCTCCATTTTTTTTGGAATAAATCCTTGTATTACAGCAAAATTCTTTGTTCCACCAGGTTTTCTTAATGTTTCAAGAACATCTTTTGCTACTTGAGATTCTTCATATAATACAAGAATGTCTCTTCTTATCTTTTTTGTAATTTGGGCAATTGCTTTTGCATTCTTTTTTTGTTTTTCTGTTAATTCCTTAATCTTAGATTCAGCTAAAGAAAAAGCCTCAGAAGGCACTTGAGGCATTCCTTCAGGAATGACAAATGGATTTGCATTAAAACTTCTTAGAACTTTTAATGCTTTTTCTGATTCATCTATTCCTGCAATAACTAATAATGCAGATTTTTCTTTGCTTGCAAGTTCGTATTTGTAAAATGATATTCCGTCAAGTGATCTACTAATTTCTTCAAAGTCTGAAGAATCAATCACAAATAGATTTGTGTAAAAATATTTCATCAAGCCAAATCCTGACAGGTCAATGTTTAGTTTCTTTGCTACATCAAGAGTTTCCTTTAGAGAAGTATATTCATCTAGTGAGCGTTTTGTATCTGCTCTCTCTTCTAAGAGCTCTGCTGGTTCTTCTATTATGGATGGAGTTTTTTTCTGCAGATCTTTAACCATATCAGAAATTTCATCAATTTCATAATCCTTCTTTTTGATGACAGTTCCTTTGAAAAGGATCTCCAATATTCCTACAGCAGGAGGAACACCCAATCCTTTAACGACATCGTCAATTGATTGATATGTTTTCTGAGCCTCTAATAGCAAATCATCAATCTCAGGAGTAACAATATCATTTTCACTATCGATCTTGTGGAACCATTCGAATTCAGTTAATCTAGAAATTGCTTTTGGGGACTCGCTTCTTGGCAAAATTACACTTCCAAGCTTTAGATCCGCTATTCCCAAGATATTCCTCGTAAATTTACTACTTTTTAATATCTTTCTGAACCCCACAAAAAATTCCCAAACATTAAAATCTATTACGAAAAGACTTCAGACATTGGCTAATTCTGCTCTTGAACAGACCATTGATAAGATTCTCAGCAAAACCGAAAATGATGTTTTGACTCATATTAAGACAGCATTAGGAGAATCTCAACAAAAACTAGATGATTCTGTTCCATTATTGGAGGGTGAATATGATAAAATCATCGCTGATGGTAAAAAAGAAGCAGACAAACTTGAAAAACAGATTATTGGAAGTTCCGATCTAGAGGCTCGAAATAAACAACTAATGGTTTTAGAAGAAGCAGTTGACAAAGTCTTCACCAAAGCCATTGATGAAATTGCAAATGCTGATCGCAGTGGTGATTATTCTAATCTCATAAAGACTATGTTATCTGAATCAACTCAAATCTTAGGTACATCTGAAGTGATTGTTCTTACAAATGCAAAAGACAAAGATGTAGTACAATCAGCATTATCAGAATTTTCAGGATCTGAATTATCTCCAGATACAATTGATTGTCTTGGAGGAATCATTGTAAAGTCTAAAGATCAAACTATGACATTTGATAATACAATTGATGCAAGAATTGAACGTCTGAAGCCTTTAATAAGGAAAGAGATTGCATCCAAATTCGGAGTGGGAAATTAGAATGGCAGCTCAGGGTAGAATTGTTTGGGTAAGCGGTCCTGCTGTTAAGGCAGATGGAATGTCTTCTGCAAAAATGTATGAAACTGTTATTGTTGGAGATTCAAAGTTAATTGGTGAAGTAATTAGATTAACTGGCGATGTTGCATTTATTCAGGTATACGAATCTACAAGTGGATTAAAACCAGGTGAGCCTGTAATTGGTACTGGCAACCCACTAAGTGTTATGTTAGGTCCAGGAATTATTGGACAACTTTATGATGGAATTCAAAGACCACTAAGAGAACTATCTAAAGCATCTGGTTCTTTCATTGGAAGAGGTATTGTTACATCTCCAGTTGATATGGAAAAGAAATACCACTTTGTTCCATCTGTTGCTAACGGCGATGAGGTTGCAGCAGGCAATGTAATTGGAACAGTTCAAGAAACAGATCTTATTGAGCACTCTATCATGGTACCTCCAGACCATCCTGGTGGTAAAATTGCAAACCTTGTTTCAGAAGGTGATTATGATTTAGAAACTGTTTTGGCAACTACTGAAAAAGATGGTCAAAACATTGAACTCAAAATGTATCACAGATGGCCTGTAAGAAAACCACGTCCATACAAGAACAGATACGATCCAACCGTGCCACTACTTACTGGACAACGTGTCATTGACACATTCTTCCCAATTGCAAAAGGAGGAACAGGTTCTATTCCAGG
>JANQNM010000068.1 GCA_028279625.1 Candidatus Nitrosopumilus sp.
TTGATTCGTCATTCTAGTACCTTTTTTAAAGGTGATTTAGAATGAACTAGTCATGTATTCTGTAATTTTAACAGAATTAGGAATCTCAGTTTTCAAAGACGAGAAACTTGAAAAAGCATTTCCTTTTTCAAATTCTGTCAAAGAATATCTTGCAATAAAAAATAAAGAATCAAAATTAAATGAAGTGATAAACTATCTGGGTTCTATCCAAAGAGGAGTTGCAGTAAGTGACGAATCATTGTTATTCATTTTAAAGAAAAATTCTATTGATTCTCAATTAATGGATGAAGAGGAAATTGAAAAAACACAAGCATCAAAACCTCAAATTATAGTAGATTCGGGATTTGCATCAAATCCACAAGATGCTTTAGGAAAGCTAAGAGATTTTGCTTTGGGATTATCTTCTTCAAAAGTTACTGAAGTTTCAGAAAGTCCAGATTTACATATTATTCAAGCAATTAATTCACTTGATGAGATTGACAAGATTGCAAATGCATTAAGTTCAAGACTACGTGAATGGTATGGATTACATTTTCCAGAATTAGACAATGTTATTGATAGTATCAACGGATATGCACAAATTGTGATGGCAGGAAAACGAGAGTCATTAACAAAACAAGTTTTTGAAGATGCAGGTTTTCCAGAATCAAAAGTTGAAATGCTATCCTTAATTTCATCAAAGAGTAGAGGCGGAGATATCTCTGACGTAAATTTAACAATTGTTCAATCAATTGCAAAACAAATTCTTGATTTTCATGATTTGCGTAAAAAACTTGAAGACCATGTTGAATCTGAAATGATAGAGATTGCACCAAATCTTTCAGCTATACTTGGAACAGCAGTAGGTGCAAGAATTTTAGGACGTGCAGGAAGTCTAAAGAGATTAGCATCTCTTCCAGCAAGTACAATTCAAGTTCTAGGAGCTGAAAAAGCATTGTTCAGATCATTGAAGACAGGTTCTCAACCACCAAAACACGGATTATTGTTCCAACATGCAATGGTTCATGCGGCTCCAAGATGGCAAAGAGGAAAAATTGCACGTGCAATTGCAGCTAAAGCAGTCATCGCAGCAAGAATTGACGTTTATGGAGAGGGACTCAATAACACCCTACTTGAAAAACTCAATGTCAGAGTAGATGAGATAGGCAAGAAATACGAAAACCCAACTGAGAAAGACGTCAGAAGACCTCAGTCATTCAGACGAGAAGGGGGAAATTTCAGAGACAGTTCTAGAAGAAGAGATGACAGAGGTGGAAGAAGAGATGACAGAGGTGGAAGAAGAGATGATGAAAACAGAAGGTCAGAAGGTCAAAATTACAGACAAAGATCAGATTCAAAAAATAAAAAGAGAAAGAAGTTTGGAAGAAGATAATCAATCATTTTTCTGGATAAAATCAGAAGGTCAGAGAAAGCTAGCTACTGAAAATTTAGTTCCAGGAAATCAGGTGTATAAAGAAAAATTAATTGTTAAAAAAGGTGTTGAGTATCGATTATGGGATCCATTTCGAAGTAAATTAGCAGCAGCAATTATGAATGAATTAGAATATTTTCCATTTGAAAATAAAACCAAGGTTTTGTATCTAGGTGCATCCACAGGAACTACTGTAAGCCATATTTCTGATATTGTTGGTCCAAGTGGGATAGTATTTGCTGTAGAACATGCAAGTAGAGTAGCAAGGGATTTCTTAGATAGAGTAGCATCTCATAGATCTAACATAATGCCAATTTTACAAGATGCAAGAAAACCTAAAGAGTATTTTTCAGTATTTGGAAAAGTTGACGTTGTGTATGTGGACATTGCACAACCTGATCAAACAAAAATTGCTATTGATAACTGTGAAATGTTTCTAAAGAAAGGAGGCTATTTCTTTTTAGTAATTAAAACACGAAGCATAGATGTAACAAAATCGCCAAGAAAAATTATTGAAGAAGAAATTGAAAAACTAAAATCAAATTTCGATATCTTACAGTCAATAGATTTACATCCATACGATAAAGACCATGGAATGGTAGTTGCAAGACTAAAGAATTAGTTTTTTTCAGTAATTTTTTGAACAGGTTTCCAGGTTTTACGCACAAAACTAGGCACGGAATGGTGTTTTTTGTAATATTTTGTCACAAACTTTACTGTTACAGAATCAGAAGGATATCCACTTCCCAAGTCATGAGTTTTTCTTAATCTTGCAATAGCTCTGTCACGTGTAACTTTTGCAATAATGGATGCAGCAGAAACTATCACAAATCTACTATCAGCATGGTGATATGATTTTATTTTACTATTTTCAGATAGTTTAGAAATTTCTTTTCCAAATCTTTTTGGATTAACATCACAAGAATCAACATAGGATGTATCAGGATTTAGTTTTGAAACAACTTTTGCCATGTATTTTGCTTCCAAACCGTTCAAACAATGCTTTTTTACACTAGCATCAATTGATCTAGGAGTAATTTTTGCAACATAGTAATCATCTGCAATTTTAATTATTTTTTTATAAAGTTCTTCACGAGATTTTGGTGAAAGTTTTTTTGAATCTTTAACTCCTAATGAAGAGAGTTGTTTTAGTTTTCTTTTTTCAAGTGAAATGCCAGCAATAACTAAAGGGCCTAAAAGAGAACCACGACCAGCATCATCAACTCCACAAATTTGCACGAATTTTGTCTTAAAGCACAAGTATTAAACCATTATAGGTTGAGTTAAAACAGAAAAACAATTGGAAATTACAGATGAATCTTTTCAAGAAATCACAGAAGGGACAACAAAGCTTCTAGTTCCAAAAAAATCAATTATAGAAAAAGTTCCACCAAAAAAACCTGCATTTTTCAATCCTAAAGCAAAACTAAACAGAGATTTTTCAATAATTGCATATGCTACATTTTTAAAAAATTTTCAAGGCCCAAAGATTTTCTTAGAAGGATTATCAGGAATTGGAGCTAGAGGATTAAGAGTTGCAAATGAATTAGACATAGAAAATCTAGTCATAAATGATCTAAATCCAACAGCCCTTGAGATGGCAGAATATTCTGCTAATCTAAACGGGCTCAAAAATGTCGAATTTTCTGAAAAAGAAGTATGTAGATTCCTAAGCAATTATTCAAAAAAAGGCGAAAGAGGCTCAATTGTAGATATAGACCCATTTGGCTCTCCTGCAGCCTTTTTTGATTGTGGAATTCGTGCTACGATGCATGGAGGAATACTTTCTACAGCAGCAACTGATCTTCAAGTACTAAATGGTCTCTTTCAAGACGCTTGTAAGAGAAAGTATGGTGGAGTTCCTGTCAGAGCAGAATATGGAAATGAAATTGCAATTAGATTAATTCTTGGTTGTTTGAGAATAGTAGCTGCAAGATTAGGAGTTACTGTTATTCCGTTGTTTGTTGAAAGTGATATGCACTACTATAGAACTTATGTTAGAGTTCTAAATAGACCAGACCAAGAAGAAAACATTGGATATATTTTACATTGTAAAAATTGTGGTGACAGAAAAATTTCATCAAAACAAGAAAAAGAATGTGATTTATGTGATTCAAAATTTGACATTGCAGGACCGTTATGGATTGGAAAAATTTTTGAAAAAGACTTCATTCAAAACATGTTATTAGAGATTCCAAATTTGCAAGTAGACAAAGTTTGTGAAAAAACACTTCTAAAATGTCTTGACGAATCAGAAATGCCTGGAACATATTTTACACTTGATGAAATTGCATCAAGAATGAAATCATCACCTCCAAAATTAGAAGATGCAATTTCAAATTTACAAAAAAATAATTTTGTTTCTAGTTCAACATCATTTAGTCCAACTGGATTTAGAACAAATGCCAACATTAATGAAATAATTAAAATTTTTCAGACTATCCAATAAACCCTAAACAAACATAATACAATTCACTGCTTTGTTTTCTACTAGCTTTAGGTTTTGTTAGATTTATTCGAGCAAATTTTTTCTTTACATAATCTTTGAATTCCATTGAATATTCGCCATCAAATACTTTGAATACAGCATTGCCTTTGTGTGCCAGAACTTTATCCATAATTTTTGTGCAATCATAATTCAAAGAAATTTGCTTGGCATGATCAACTGACCAGTTTCCACTTACCTTTGGAGATAAATCACAAATAACAGCATTGACCTTACGCCCAAAATAGTCCATTATTTCATCAATTACGTGTTCATCTTCAATATTTTCTCGAATTATGTGTGCGCCTGGAATCTCCTCAACATAAGACAAGTCAATTCCCATTACTTTGCCTTGATTTCCAGATAATTTTACAGCCATCTGAGTCCAACCGCCAGGAGCACATCCTAAATCAAGTACATAAAATCCTGGACCAATTATTCGGTAAGATTGGTTTAGCTCTTTGAGTTTGTAAGAAGCTCTACTACGAAAGCCTTGTTCGTGAGCTAATTTTCTATAATGATCTTTTCTAGCATCTTGTAGTTTCATTTGGACTTCGGTTTCTTCATTTCAGCTAGTACCCAGTCTTCAATGAATTGACAATTTCTAGGACTTATTTCGCCTTCAAGTGAACATTTCTGTTCTACAGGACATACAAGACAAGGAGCATTTTCAATTGATTGTGTACTGATTGGGGTTTTCTTTAAAATTAATTTGTAAGTCCAACGACCTTTCTCAAGAATTTTTTCTCTTGTGATTGTTCCCATTCTTTCAAGTTTTAGGGCTAGACGGGAACCATCTCTACTTGTAAGTTTAAGTTTTTTCCACAATTCACTTTGGAACATTCCATCAGATTCACGTTCAGCTAAAATATCACAAACTCTGTTGGTGAGTCTCTCCATGTCAACTTTTTCAATTTGGAAATTTTCAATCTCTTCATCAGAGAGTTGTTCTTCTAATTCTTCTTCTAATGTTTTTTCTGCTTCTTTTTTTGCTTCTTCTAAT
>JANQNM010000087.1 GCA_028279625.1 Candidatus Nitrosopumilus sp.
TCAAAGACAAATACGTAGAACAATTCTATCAGGAAAAGTAGCGAAATGTCATTTGGACAGAATGTAGCTGCAACCAAAATTGAACTTCTCAAATACAAAAGATCTAGCCAAGTTGCAACTATGGTTCAGAAAATTTTAGATGATAAAAGAAAAGTTCTCCTAAAAAATATTGAAGAAATGATTGAGGAAGCCTCAAAAGCTAGAGGTGGAATCTGGGATCCTTTACAAGATATCTACAAATCAGTTAATGAGGCATATTTGGCACTTGGAACTGCAACAGTTGACTCTGTTGCCGAATCAACTCCTCCTGTAATGGAAGTTGATGTTAATGTAAGAAGAGTTGTAGATGTAAAAATCCCTGCTTTGACAGTAACTGAAAAAGATACAAAATCAATGCCTTATGGATTTGCTGATACAAACTCCTCAATTGATAGAGCAGCAAAACAAATCAAAGAACTATTACCAAAAATCTGTAAAGCAGCAGAATACGAAAATTCAATCTTTAGCCTTGCAAAAGCATTAGAAAAAACACAAAAACTTCTAAACGCACTTGAAAATGTCATCATTCCTCAATATCAACAAAGAATCAGATTCATTCTTGCAACTCTAGAAGAGAGAGAAAGAGAAGAATTCGCAAAGTTAAAAAAAGTGAAGGCTAAGATGGAGAGCAGGAAATAATGGCAAAAGAAGAAATCAAAAATTTAGTTGAAAATTCCAAGAAATCTTTGGAAGACGAATATGAAAATTTTTCAAATTCTATAAAAGAAGACCTAACTTCATTCAAAAAGAAATCTCTAGATCGAATTTAGTATTGTCTTATTATCATGATTTAAATATGGAACTTAAGGAGTCGAAATTATAACATGAAACCTATCGTCTTTCTACTTATGGCAGCCGCAGTAATTTCCATTTCTGGATCCACTGGACTTGCTTATGCAGCAGAAGATGATGCAGCTGGAAGTTCTGACTCACTGAAAATTCTCGGTGCTGGTTTGGCCTTCGGTCTTGCAGCTTTTGGTGCAGGTATAGGTTTAGGTCAAGTTGGTGCAGCAGGTCTTGCCGTCATTAGTGAGAACCCAGCATTACAGTCTAAGGTATTCATCTTCGTAGGTATGGTCGAATCAATCGCAATCTACGGTATAGTCATGATGTTTATCATCTTAGGACAATAAACCTAAAACAACTTTTTCAAATTTTTAAAATTTTTTAATTTAATTATATTTTAGCTGATTTATATCCAAAATTCTGCCACAATATCTGCATTTGAGAATTCTTTTTTCCTTATCAATTACATCCATTATTGCCTCTATGTGCTCAGAACTGTTTGTAATACAATCCGGATTTGTACATCGAAAGATCTTATCAATCTCATTTGGTAAGGAGACTCTTCTCTTCTCAACTAACTTGTAGTCTTTTATCATGTTAATGGTGGCCTTTGGTGCAATTACAGCAAGTTTGTTTGTGTCGTCATCTTTGAGAAATTTGTTTTCTACCTTGATAATGTCTTTTTTACTAAATTTGCCACTTGGAACATTCAATGCAATTGTAATTAAACTACCATCTGTGCCGTCAATATTTAGAGCACCAAGTACATGAAGACCTTTTCCTTCATCAATATGGTCAATTACAGTGCCTTCTTTGATTCGTCGAACCAAAAGTTCGGACTGTTCCATCAGAATACTTTGTATAGTCACCTGTATATATTATTGAAAGATGAATGAGTTCTATCAAAAAGACATTATCTCAATTAGGGATTATAGTAGAGAGCAACTCGAAAAAATCTTTGCCTCTACTGATAAAATTCTACAACAAGATCCTGCTGACCGAAGAGAAATCTGCAAAGGAAAAACTTTGGGATACTTGTTCTATGAACCTAGCACTAGAACTCGTCTGAGTTTTGAATCTGCCGTGGCCTCAGTTGGAGGAAACTCTCTAGGAATCTCTGACATTACATCTTCTTCTCATCAAAAAGGCGAGAGCCTTGCTGATACAGTTCGCATCATGTCGATTTATTCTGATATTCTTGTTCTAAGACATGCATTGGATGGTTCTAGCAGATTTGCAGCTGAAATTTCTGATAAACCAGTAATCAATGCTGGAAGTGGAACTGAAGAGCATCCAACTCAAGCCATTCAAGATTTGTTTACTATCAAAAAAGAAAAAAAGAAAATTGATGGTCTAAAGATTGGAATTGTTGGAGACCTCAAATATGGCAGAACTGTTTACTCTTTGCTTTATGGATTGGGCAACTATGATGTCGATGTTAGATTGATCTCACCTGAATCATTAAGAATTCGCTCAGACTCTGTTTATGAAATCAAAAAGAAATTAGACTTTACAGAATCTACAAACATTGAAGAAGATCTTGATGAGCTTGACGTACTTTATGTTACAAGAATTCAAAAAGAAAGATTCCCTGATGAAGAAGAATATCTCAAAGTAAAAGGAAGTTATGTTGTTGGGCAAGACCTCCTAAAGAAAATGAAGGATGATTCAATAATTTTACATCCTCTTCCTAGAATAGATGAGATTTCTCCAGATGTTGATAAAACAAAAAATGCAAAGTACTTTGAGCAAGCTGAATATGGAAAATACACTAGAGCAGCACTCTTGGGCTTGATTCTAAATGAGAATGGTTTCTGATTGCTAAAATCCGTATTCCATATATCTAGAAGAAACTTACTATCTTGTGTTGACACAAACTAAGATAATTCCTATCTTTCCATTAGATTTAGTATTATTTCCAAGACAAGAATTGCCATTACGAATCTTTGAGCCTAGATACAAGCAGTTAGTTGATGACTGTATGCTTGGAGATAGACTTTTTGGTGTTTGTTTAATTGATGAAACAAATTCTGTTAATGGCTGGAATGCTCCAAAGTCAGTTGGTACTATAGCAAAGATAACAAAATGTGAGGACGTTGGTGTTGATGGATTACAATTACACATTGAAACAATTGGAAGAAACTCTTTTAGAATAAAAAAAATCATTCCACCACCAATTACTCAACCTGAAAATTATGATCCACTATCAATTGAAGGACATCAACAAATTTCTGAACTTCATGAAAAAGTTGGAACAGATGAAAAAATGTACATCAAAGCAGAAGTTGAGATGATTCCTGAAATTGATGAGGATATCTCAATTGAAAAATGGGAGAATCTCGTGGAGATGTGGAAAAAGAAAATTGTTTCTCAAGCACTGCCCCAAGTAATTGAACCTCATGCACTTAATCATCTCTTAGAGCAATACTATCTTACAACTGAAACACCTACAATTGATTACATCTATTCTCTCTCTGCACTTGGAGCAAAAGATCCAAACGATCTTCAACCTCTCTTAGAGGCTCAAACTATGGAAGAACTTGTTCAAAAAGTTGAAGAATTGCTGACAATAAAATAGTCCTTATGAAAAGTTATGATGGTGTTTGTCTCTAAACTTGGAATTTTGATAATGGCAGGATTTTTGTTGTTTCCTGCAAGTAGTGTTTATGGACATGGATTAGGAATTGACACAATCAAATCTGTAGATGTTCAAGGAAAGGAATTATCAATCTCTGTAGAGATGCCCTTGAATTTTGAATCTGATCAAGAACAAATCACAATTACAGCAACTGATGAGGAGAAAGATGAAAATGCAAAAAATGTCACGTTTTTGATTGGGTTATATCATGATGGCACAATGATTTTTCGAAACTATTTTTTTACTGAAAACGGAGTGTTGCCAATAAAAATTTCCTCCCAATCTGGATATGATAATTTTCAAATCAATGGACAACAAGATTCTCTTTTAGGAGCATACTATAATACCGAATCATCTCCTATTGAGATAGTAGGTCCAATTTTTGATTCTGGTGGATTGTATAGTTTTGAAATTGAAGTAAGAACAATTGATGAGCCTACTAACATCATTGAAGACTCGGGAATTTACTATGCTGATTTGAGTGTCGTTTCAACAAGCTCCTACATGGAGCAAGACTCTGAAGGAAATGATGTTCAATTTAGAATGAAGTCATATTTTGATAAAATATCAAGCCTTACCTATGATCCTGATACAAAAGAAGTAAGATTTGAGATGCCTTTTGATTGGAGTGAAAACAAAATGTCTCACATTCCTGTAGTTCATGAAGAAGTTCATTTTCCAAAAGACTTTGCAGAGTTCTTATCTCCTAGCTATGTTGGTTATGCAAATGGAATTGAACTTTTCAAAGCCTCAGTAACAATTGACGATTACACAGAAGAAGACGAAAGAATTGTTCATTTTGTTTTATTGCAAGATCATCTAAGATTTCTGAAAAACCAAATGAAAAAATCTGGTGAACCATTACCTGAAAAAATTGCATTTACCTTGACAACAAGTGAAAAAATATCATTTCCACTTGTAGCATATACTAGAAGTGAAGACTTTCAAGTAAATCTATCATGGGATCCAGTTGATTTACAACCTGAAACTGAGACAAACTTTGTCTTTACAATTCGTGATGGACAAACTGGAGAGCCAATGAGAAACTCTGATTATACAATTGTCATTATTCAAAATGGACAAGAAATTCACAGAGTCTCTGGAACAGCACAAGTTGGTGGTGGATTTGAAAAATTTTCTTTTGCTGAAGATCAAACGGGTCCTACAATCATAAAATTTGAAAATATTAGAGACACTGGACAAGAGACAGAATTTGGAATTGTTGTTGCACCTGAATTTGGTACTATTGCAATGCTCATCTTACTGATTTCAATTATTGGCGTGATTGCAGTTACTAGAAAAACTGGTTCAATTTTGCGAGTTTGAGTGCGATTCTGACAATTTGTGATGTTATTTAGGCGTAGAAATCTCGTTTTTGATTAATTTTGTACCCACAAATCTAGAAGCACTTTGATTCTTTTTTTTGCATCAGCTAATTTTCCTGACTTTAAACATTGATTGAGTTTCTTATCATCCATTAGACTATACATGAAATCTTTTCGTTCATCTGGAGTTTGAATTTTTGTTTTTGCTAGGTTCCTTGCATACTCTTGAACTTTGATGTAGTTAAGATATTCTTTTTTTATTATTTTTTTGAAAATCTTTTCTGCTTCAATTCTAATCTTCTTTGACATAATTGGACTTTTGCCTCTAGTAGATATTGCAATTTGTACTATGTCTTCTATGTTGATAAGCGATGGATGAGAAAAATCACTGATCTTAGGATCATCAACTGCATAGCCATGACAATTCATGCTTTTGGCTTTATGGTAAATTTTTCGATTAAGTTCCTTATCGTCAGTTGTAGCCATTATCATTATTGGTTTGTATTTATCCAAAAAATTCAAGCTTGATATTTTCATTTTCTTAAAAGTGATCTTTTTTTGCTTTACATATTTTTGAATTTCCTTGTTTGACTCTTCACTGAAAAGCAATATCTTACAATCTTGTGTTAGTAATGACTTTATCTTCAACATACCCTCATATCCTCCTCCGATGACAATTACAAGGCCTCCTCTTAGATCTAAATCAATAATCATTTTTTCCACTTACACTTTAGGTGATTCCCAAACTCTTACTATTCCGTTTTCACTGCATACTACAAGACATGCTCCATCTTCAGACCAATACATTTGACTAATTCCCGAATCAACCTCAATTACAAGTTTTGGTTTTTCGGACACATCTGGTCTCCAAAAAAGAACTGACCCATCCTTTGTTCCAGAAACCAAAAGATCGCCATGATTCTGATATGACAATTGTGTAATCCTTCTATCGTCACTTAGCATTACGGCCTCTTTTCCCTCAGGCCCTTTTCCTGAAAAATCCCAAAGCACAATAGTGCTACCTCCTGCTGTTGCAAGATTTTCTCCGTCTTTGCTCCAAGAGAACTGAGTTACCTTTTTCTCGTATCCTCGTACGTTAATGTGGGATTTTTTCTTATGTGGTAATGGCCATGCACACATAGAACCCTCTTGTGACCCTGCAGCAATCCACTTTCCATTCGAATTCCAAGACAAGGAGATCAGAGAGCTTGGATAAGGTAATACTGTTTGTGGCTCGTTTACACCTATTAGGAAGATCAGAATATTTCCATAAGATGTAGTGGCAATCTCTGTACCACTTGAATTCCACTGTATTGCAGTTATGGTGCTTTCATGTTCCTTGTATTCTTGGATTAGATTGCCCTCTGAACTCCAAATCCTTAGTATCTTGCCTGCAGCTGATGCGATATAATCCCCATTAGGTGACCAAGATACATGCTCCACCCACTGAGCACCTCCTTCTAATGTTTTTAGAATTTTTTGTGTTTTGACATCCCAAATCTTGAGCTGACCATCTTGGCCTGCAGATACCAGCTTGGAGTTATCAGGAGACCAACTAATCTCCATTGTTCCAAATTCATGACCTTCCAAAGTTTTCTGGCTTCCATCTTTGCAGTTAAAAATTCTAATTGATCCTGAAGCTAATGAAACTGCAACAAACAAACCGTCATGTGACCATGCTGCATGAGACACAAAATCTGAAACATCAAAAACCCAACGCTCTATGTTATCTGATATTTTTTCTTCATTCTTTAGATTAGACATGAACTAAATCCTTTTGTAAGTTCTTCTCGATTCAGATTTCGCCCAATGAATACAAGATTGTTTATCCTCTTTTCATTTTGTCCCCATGGTCTATCGGGTATTATATCCAGTAACATGTGTACTCCTTGAAATATGAACCTGTCATCTCTATCTTTTATGCAGACAATTCCCTTTGAGCGGAAGATATCAACACCTTTTGTTCTCAAAAGGTTTCCTAACCACTCATGAAATTTGTCGTTATCAACAGTACCTGGAATGTCTATTCCTATTGAAGAAACAGTATTATCGTGTGTATGGCTGTGAGGGTAAATTTTGGACTGTAGGGGTTCTATTTTATTTCCATCAGATGAAATGGTCATGTCAAACTCTGAAGGAAGGTGCTCTGTGAATACAGCATATGTTTGTGATTCTGGTGCATCTATTTTGAACTTGATTTTTGATGAACCTTCTGTAGCAAATGTGAACTTTATTGGATTCTCAGATTGAGTAAATGTATCACCATTAGTATATGGACCAATATTATTTGAGAATGTTCTTACACCCATGTCTTTTATTGATTCTAGAGAATCTGAATCTTTTACTGGAATTATTGCCATGTTAATTGATGGGTCTGGTCCTTCTTTGAAATCCATTTCATATGTGCCATTTGAGAAATTGTATGTTCCAATCCATTCAAATGGCAAGTCTTCCTTGAGAAAGTCTGGTTTTTGTTCTAGTTTTCCTTGTAGATCAAATGAATCCACATTTAGAATTTTATCAATTTCTATTTGCGAATTTTGTGTTCGGAAAATTTTTACCAATGAATTCATAGAATAGATTTTTTGTTCTAACTTGTCTAGTTCAGTAGCTGTGACAAGATCTGTCTTGTTAAGTAAAATTATATCTGCAAATGCGATCTGTTCTTGACATTCGCTACTATCGTCTATGTGTTGCCAAATATGTTTTGCATCAACAACTGTTACTATTGCATCAAGGTTGAAACTTTCTTGTGTGTCTTCATCAGCAAAGAATGTTTGTGCAACTGGTGATGGGTCTGCTAGACCTGTGGTTTCTATTAGAATATAATCAAATTTGTCTTTTCTTTTCATGAGGTTTCCTAAAACTCTGATCAGATCTCCTCGAACTGTGCAACAAATACAACCATTACTCATTTCAAAAATTTCTTCATCTGCACCAACTACCAACTCATTATCTATTCCAATTTCTCCAAATTCATTTTCAATTACTGCAATACGCTTACCGTGCTCTTTTGTCAAAATGTGGTTTAGTAATGTAGTTTTACCAGAGCCCAAAAATCCAGTTACTACAGTTACTGGTACGCGAAAATCACTAGAATCAACTGTGGTTACTTGTTGATTGGAATCACTCATAGATCATCCATTAGTAATGTATTATATATGCTTTAATAATAATTATTAAAAACTATAAGATTTTTAATAACATTAGACGACGATGTGTAATTTCCTGAACAAATAACGAAAAAGGTCAGAGTTCTAAAAAATAAAAAAAGAGAAGATAAAAAGAAATGAAAAATAGTGATCAAAATTCTACATGTGATGACAATCACTTTACAATTGATTATTGGAAGTGTTCTTGTGGGAAAAAGAATAGTAATCATTCGGAAATATGTATAAAATGTGGAAAAGAACGCCCTGTATCATGTACAATCGAAAAGATTTCATACTGAATGTAGGTGTTAAAAGAACATGATCAAAAATGATCGATGGATAAAAAAACAAGCTATAGAAAATAAGATGATAGAACCGTTTGAGCAAGGACAGGTAAGAGACGGTGTAATTTCATTTGGTGTTTCATCCTTTGGGTATGATTTGAGGGTGTCTGATGAGTTTAAGATCTTTACAAATGTGAAAAATTCCATAGTTGATCCAAAAAACTTTAGCTCCGAGTCCTTTGTTGATTTTAAAGGTCCAGTCTGCATTGTCCCTCCAAACTCTTTTGCACTTGCACACAGTATTGAATATTTTAGAATTCCAAGAAATGTAATGACAATCTGCCTTGGAAAATCAACTTATGCTAGATGTGGAATTATTGTTAATGTCACTCCATTTGAACCTGAATGGGAGGGTCATGTTACTTTGGAAATATCAAACACAACACCATTGCCAGCAAAGATTTATGCTAACGAAGGTCTGGCCCAAGTCTTGTTTTTTGAAAGTAACGAGGAACCAGAAACATCATACAAAGACAGAAAAGGAAAATACCAAAAACAAAATGGAATAACTCTTCCAAAATTATAATCTGAATAAACTGCTAGAATTGTATAGATTGTAGTTGTTAATTTACCATGTCCATGATTTATTGAATAAAATATTTTTAATAATAAATATGAAAATTTGTAGATTTTTTAATAATAGATAAATAGAGCATGCCTAACATAATAGCATGACAAAAATGATTCAGGTCAAACTTGAAGCCCAAAATGGGGACCAAAGTGAGCAACAAGAATGGGTTAATGAAATTGCCAACGTCTATGCAGATATGGAAATATCTGATGTAAACGTATCAGGAAACAAGATTTCATTTCAAGCTGGTCTTTCAGGAATGGATGATACAACTTCTGATGACATACAATTAAAAATCGAAGAGTATGCCACCATGACTGAAACACTTCAAATCAAAAATTTATCCTGCAGCTAAACCTGATTTTTATTTTTTTATTTTGACGTATAATCAATCTCTTTTCTGTTTTCATGACTCTGTCATCAGTTAATGGATTTAAACCAGGAACGTATGGGATTATCATAAACTTGTTTTAACGTACGTGGTTTGGCATCAGAAAATACCTCTTCACAGCAATGTGTGGATGAGAATTTTGCCATCTCTACTAGAACTGGTCTTAATGCTTCTCCTTTCTTTGTTAGGGTGTATTCTATTCGAATTGGAGTTTCATTAAAGACTTTTTTCTCAACCAGGCCATCTTTTTCCATCTCTTTGAGTCGTGTTGAGAGCGTATTTGGATTGATTCCCTCTATTGAATTGATAAACTCATTGAATCTGTGTTGGTTTAGGATTGCTATATTGCGTAATATGTGAATGGTGAACTTTTTTCCAATGATCTTAAAGGTATTGTCAATAGGACACCTATCGCAATTATCTTTTAGGAACTCGTCTATGGGTGGCAACATAAAATATAATCTAGTACTGATTAATCAACTTAACTTTCTATATCTACTGTTAAAAAATGATCAAATATAATAATATGATAGATTTTTGCATAAACTTCCTTGCTTTATATAGTGATTATTAAAATTTCACAGAAACTTAATAACCATGCCTAATGGCGTGATTTTTGAATGCAACGTCAAGATAATTTACAATTCCTAGTAATTGGCAAAGAAGGAGTTGGAAAATCACAATTAATCTCGTCACTTACTGGAAAATATGCTGAGAGTAGTAATCTTAAAGGTTCTACCGTTTCAAGTGAATCTTACAACACCGGCAGATTTACCTTTATTGATACGCCTGGAATCGTTTTTGATTCAGACAGTGAAACAACAAAGATTGCAATTTCATCTATGAAAGAAAATGATACCTTGTTGCTTGTTGCTCGTGCCACAAACATTGATGATGATCTTGAGTATCTTCTCCCACTGGTCAAAAATAAGAAAGGAGCGATAATAATAACAAATTGGGACAGATTAAATTCAAAAGATGCTACAGATAAACTTGAAAATCTAGAGCAGGATCTCAAAGTTCCTATAATAGCAGTTGATGCACGAAAAATTACCCAGTCTCAAAAAAGTAAAATTTTTGATGCAATGGAGAATCCACGTACATTTTCAGATAAAACATTTCATACGGGAATCTCGATAAAACCAAAACCAACAATTCTCGAAAAAGAACACGCTGGGATTTTAGTTGGAGTATTATTGCTGCTTTCTCCTTCAATATTGTCTGTTATTGGAGCCAATTATTTTGCAGACTTCATTCATCCATTGGTAGCAGATCTTCTAAGTGGGCCAATAGAAAATCTAAGAACACTACCATCACCATTAATGGATATTCTTGCTGGAGATTATGGATTCGTATCTATGGGTCCGTTTCTTTTAGTTTGGGCAGCCCCAGTGGTTACAATATACGCATTTTTGCTTGGAATTTACAAAGCAACTGGATTGTTAGATAGAACATCATTAGCAATTCATCCACTAGTAAAGAGAATCGGAGTAAGTGGAAGGGATGTAACTCGAATAGTTATGGGATTTGGTTGTAATGTGCCTGCAGTAATTAGCAGTAGATCCTGCTCAAGTTGCTCTAGAGGTTCAACTGTTTCTGCAATAAGTTTTGGTTCTGCATGTTCGTATCAATTTGGCTCATCTATTGCTGTCTTTGCTGCAGCTGGTATGCCATGGTTGGTGACCCCATTTTTGCTTTATTTGACTGGAACTACTATTCTTTACACTAGACTAGTCAGCACAAAGAAAAACCGCTTCAAGCTAAACATGCCAGTAATTGAGGGGCAAGTATTTTTTGAAAGACCTACATTCAGTTCAATTTGGAGAGA
>JANQNM010000112.1 GCA_028279625.1 Candidatus Nitrosopumilus sp.
ACATGGCAACAGCTTATGTTTTAATAAACTGTGAACTAGGTTCAGAAGAAGCTATTATTCAGCAACTAAAGGGCTTAGAAGGTGTTAAGGAAGTTCATGGAACTTTTGGTGCATACGATATTTTGGCCAAGATTGAATCTGATACTGTTGAAAAACTTAGAGAAACAATTACCTGGAAGATCAGAAAAATTGAAAAGATTCGTTCAACTCTTACCCTGATGGGTATTGAAGGCCAGACATAAACACCCCTTTTTCTTATTATGATTTTACATTTTATTTTCGTCATAAAAGAAGAAGAGCGTGAAAAGCGACAATTTGAGTATGAATATGTCAAGAAGATGGCTCAGTTCTTCAAGGTATGGATTAAAGAAAAGTTTGGCAAAGATTATGAGATTCAATGCGATGAGATGATAACAAAACCTACAAGCATTCTCCAAAGACTAGGAACACATACTCTATTACGTGATCATGAGCAAAGAGGAAAAGACATCTATCATTTCTATCTGTCTCACTTTCGACCCCTGTGGACTGATTCTACTTGTGAAGGATACCATGCAGAAAACTTTGGAATGGTTTTTTGGCAAAAACCAAAAAAAGAAAACGACGAGCTGTACTTGGCAGAAAAAAACTGTACTTCAGTATCTAATGTTATGATAAACGAACAGCTACGACAGATGGGACGCAAAAAACACACAAGAGAAGTCAATGACATCTGGACAAAACATTTGTTTGATCAATTAGAGTTTGAACAATATGGTGAGGATTTCAAAAGAACAGATGGAAAACCAACTTTTCTAACTATGGATACTACTGAACTAAATTTGTAAAATTAACACTTTGTAACAGAATAGATATTGTTTTCAAAGTTTGCTGTTTTGAAATCTAATTTATTTTCAGGATCATTTGTTCTTGACTTGCTCAAGTTTTCTAGCTCTACTAATGCATCTCCTCTAAAACCGACAGAAGAACCATAAATTGCATCAACTAACATTGTTCCGTGATCTCCTTTCTTGATATCATTAACAATATCATAAAATCTGGTAGTCTCTTTTTTGTTAACTGGATTTCCTGTTGCTTTGTTATGTGCTACAGCAATATACATTCCATTATTTTTTACAGTTACAGGAATTTTGTGATTTTTACCACTTTCGCCTGGAATTGTTTCATTAACTAAAACCTCACACTTGTGATACATGCTTGATACATATGCAAAGAATCTATACTGTGCAAATTTTCCTGCATCATCTTCTTCACATCCAACAAAGACTTTATGAAGTAATTCTAAAGCATCATCATTCATGCTTTGTAATCTGTCATCAATTCTTCCTCTTTCAAGAAGGTCAGATTTGCATTCTTTTGCAACTAATTCTAAGATAAAATCAGGTAAATTGTAATTCTTTAGTGCAGCAACAAAAGCTCCAGCTTGTGACATACCAAATTTTGGAAAACCCTTATTGACCATTTTTACACCTCATCTCTGAAAATCTGTTACTCCCCAATACTCAATTAGAAAGCTGCTTTTGGCTTATAATTGTTAAGTATTTTACATGCCTATTTTGATAATTTTTGAATTTTTTAATTGTAAATATTAAATTCGGGATGCAATCACAACATCCTGTGGAAATTAAAACTACACCTGAACTTGTTTCAAATGTTTATGCAAAATTAAAAGAAAATATTTCAAAATATCGCAATAACGTTGGACGTTCACTTACTCTTACTGAGAAAATTTTATCTGGTCATCTTCATGAAATTGATGAAAAAAGTTTTGCTGGTGGAAAAGACTATGTTTTCTTAAAACCTGACAGAGTTGCATTACAAGATGTAACTGGACAAATGGTAATGCTTCAATTCATGCAAGCAGGATTAAAACAATCAGCTTTACCAACAACAGTTCATTGTGATCATCTCATTCGAGCTGAAGTTCAAGGAGATGTTGACATGAAAGTTTCTCTTGATGAAAATAGTGAAGTCTTCAAATTCTTACAATCAGCTGCTGCAAAGTATGGTTGTGGATTTTGGAAACCTGGAGCTGGAATCATCCATCAAGTTGTTTTAGAAAATTATGCTTTCCCCGGAGGATTGATGATTGGAACTGATTCTCATACGCCAAATGCAGGTGGTCTTGGAATGATTGCTGTTGGAGTAGGGGGATTAGATGCAGCAGAAACTATGGCAGGCATGCCTTGGGAATTACTTTATCCTAAAAGAATTGGTGTAAAACTTACTGGGGAACTAAATGGTTGGACTGCACCAAAAGACATTATCCTCAAAGTAGCAGATGAATTGACAGTTTCTGGAGGAACAAATTCTATTGTAGAATACTTTGGTCCTGGCACAAAATCTATCAGCTGTACTGGTAAAGCTACAATTACAAACATGGGTGCTGAAATAGGCGCAACGTGTTCAATTTTTCCTTATGATGAAAGAATGGAAACGTATCTCAAATACACAAATCGAAGTGAGATTGCAGAATTAGCAAATCAAAACAAAGAATTGCTAATAGCTGATCCTGAAGTTGAAGACAATCCAGAAAAATTCTTTGATAAAGTAATTGAAATTAATCTTTCAACACTAGAACCTCATATTGTTGGACCTCATACACCTGATTTAGCTCGAACAATTTCAAAACTGGGTGATGATGTTAAATCAAATGATTATGTTGATCCTATTTCTGTTGCATTGATTGGAAGTTGTACAAACTCATCATATGAAGACATGTCTAGAGCAGCTAGCTTGGCACAACAAGCAAAAGAAAAAGGAATCAAAGCTAAAATTCCATTACTAGTCACTCCTGGTTCAGAACAAATTAGAGGAACAATAGAACGCGATGGCCAAATGGATTCACTAAAAGAAATTGGTGCAACAGTTCTTGCAAATGCGTGTGGTCCATGTATTGGACAATGGAACAGACCTGAATTAGAAAATGATGAAAAAAATACCATAGTTACAACATTTAATCGAAATTTCCCAGGAAGAAATGACGGACATAGAAGTACTCTGAACTTTATTGGCAGTCCTGAAATGATTATTGCATTAGCTTTAGGTGGAAAACTTTCTTTTAATCCATTACAAGACGAACTTACTGCAGCTGATGGTTCCAAATTCAAATTAGAACCTCCAAAACCTGCACCAGAAGTTCCTGAAGATGGTTTCATGATTCCTGATGGAATTTTTGTTGCTCCTCCAGAAAATTCTGATGATGTTGAAGTTCTAATTGATCCTAACAGTAAGCGTTTACAACGTCTAGAACCATTTCCTGTCTGGGATGGAAAAGACTATGAGGAAATCCCAATCATGGTCAAGGCTAAAGGAAAATGTACAACTGATCATATCTCCCCTGCTGGAGCCTGGCTATCTCTTCGTGGTCATTTAGACAATCTTAGTGATAACATGCTGCTTGGAGCAGTTAATGCATTTAATGATGAAGTTGGCAAAGGCAAGAATATTCTAAATAATCAAATCGAATCTTTCTCCAAGATTGCCAGACAGTATAAAGAAAAACAAATGAGATGGGTAATCATTGGCGATAATAATTATGGAGAAGGTAGCAGCAGAGAACACGCTGCAATGACTCCAAGATATTTGGGATGTGCTGCAGTAATCACAAAGAGCTTAGCTAGAATTCATGAAACCAATTTGAAAAAGCAAGGAATTCTTGCATTGACATTTAGTAATCCTGAAGATTATGACAAAATTTTAGAAGATGATAAAATCAGTCTTTTGGATTTGAATAATCTAGAACCTCAAAAACAAGTCAAATGTGTAATTACACATAGTGATGGAAACAAAGAAGAAATCATGTTAAATCATTCTTACAACAAATCACAAATTCAATGGTTCAAGGCTGGTTCTGCACTCAATGTTTTGAGAAACAAGCAATAGAATTTTTTACGTGGGGCCGACCGGAATCGAACCGGCGACCTACGGGTCACTACAGCTCCAAACTTACATCATCCGTGAGTCAGTTTAGCTTAGTTTA
>JANQNM010000002.1 GCA_028279625.1 Candidatus Nitrosopumilus sp.
GTCTCGGTCACCATCATAATCTTCAGGATCTAGAGGACACAAGTCTTCATCATTGATGATGTCATCTAGGTCATCATCATGGACAAATCTTTGTTGTTCTGGAGCAATATCTGGGCAACCGTCATGATCATTGTATTTATTCCATGTTTCAGATTCGGTTGGACATGAATCGATTCCATCATAATAGCCATCACCATCTGAATCAAATTTAGTTGGAGCAGTGGATTCAGCAGCAAGAACATCTAGACAACCGTCCCAATCTAGATAACCATTAAAGTTCTCTTGTTCATCAATACATGCATCCCATCTATCATCAATTCCATCACCATCAACATCTTGGAAACTATAAGATGGAACTACAGAACCGGTTGAATCAGGACAGCCGTCTTCATCTTGGAAATAGTTGTAAGTTTCAGGTTCTAGTGGGCATGCGTCAGAGATATCTTTGATTCCATCCAAGTCAGTATCAGCAGTTGATACATATTTGTCAGGACAGCCGTCTTTATCTTGGAATCCGTTGTAAGTTTCAGCCTGCGTTGGACAGGAATCCAAGTTGTCTGGGATTCCATCACCGTCAGTATCAGCAGTTAGTTTGTTATCGGGGATTAGATCTGGACAACCATCAGTGTCTTGGAATCTGTTGTAAGTTTCTCTTGCGTGTGGACATTGATCAACATCATCAGTAATTCCATCAAAATCAGCATCGCCAAAGGAATCATATGCAATTGTATCTGGGCAACCGTCTTCATCTTGGAATCCATTATATCTTTCACCTATAGTTGGACATGAATCAAACTCATCTGGGATTCCATCATGATCAGAATCAGGTAATGCGGGTTTTGAAATTCCAGGAATATCGGGGCAACCGTCAGTATCCAAAAATCCATTATAGTTTTCTGGTTCATCAATACATGCATCCCATCTATCATCAATTCCATCACCATCAGCATCTGGAAAAATATAGGATGAAACTACAGAACCGGTTGAATCAGGGCAACCATCACCATCTTTAAAGAAATTATATGTTTCTGGTTCCAATGGACAAGCATCATAAGTATTTGGAATTCCGTCTTGATCAGAATCAAGAACAGAATCAGAGCTATCAGGGCAACCATCA
Organism: Candidatus Nitrosopumilus sp.; assembly: GCA_028279625.1. Classification (GTDB taxonomy): domain Archaea; phylum Thermoproteota; class Nitrososphaeria; order Nitrososphaerales; family Nitrosopumilaceae; genus Nitrosopumilus. The sequence continues at coordinate 1,118 of JANQNM010000002.1, forward strand.
GTGTCTAAAAATCCATTATAGGTTTCAGGTTGGTTTGGACATAAATCTAAATTATCAATAATTCCGTCGCCGTCAGAATCATAAGCAAAATTATTATCAACAACTAAGTCAGGACAACCGTCTTCATCTTGGAATTGATTATATGTTTCTGGAGAATAAGGACATGAATCGAATTGATTAAGAATTCCATCACCGTCAGTGTCACCAGTTATAGTCAATTCAATTTCATCAGGGCAACCGTCTTCATCTTGGAATTTGTTAAAATTTTCTCGTTCGAAAGGACATGCGTCAATAGAATCTGGAATACTATCATAATCAGAATCAATGATACTATTAGAGTCGGCACCAGCAACATCTATGCATCCATCCCAATCTAAAAAGCCATTATAATTTTCTGGTTCGTTTAAACATTGATCCCATCTGTCATCAATTCCATCACCATCAGTGTCAGGAAATGCATAAACAGAATCTAATGTGTCAACTGAATCAGGGCAACCATCAGTGTCTATGTAGAAGTTGTAAGTTTCAGGTTCTAATGGACATGCATCAGAACTATCAGAAATTCCATCTAAATCAGAATCATGTAATGAATTAGCATCATCAGGACAACCGTCTTTATCATCAATACCATTGAAAGTTTCGGGTTGGTTTGGACACAAGTCCATATAATCAGGATATCCATCACCATCAGTGTCAGCAATTCCTGCTGCGTCATCGATTGTCAAATCAGGACAGCCGTCTTCATCTTGGAATTTGTTGTAAGTTTCTTTAACAGTTGGACAGTCATCAATGTGATCCTGAATTCCATCATAGTCAGCATCATACCAAGGTACAAAATCTGCAGGACAGCCGTCTATGTTATTTCCATATTGAGGATCATAATCTTCTAGAAGATGAGGACAAAAATCAACAGAATTTGGAACGCCATCACCATCAGAATCTATCGCATCATTAGCGTATGCTCCATTTGGAAATAGTCCAATTGTTGAGGTTAATAAAAGCAAAAATCCTAAAAGATAAGTTCTATTCATTCCCTGACACCGCTATTATCAAGTATTTATTAAGTCTCACGTTAAATAGATTCTTCTTAAAATTTGAAAGTAAGAAGTTTATGGATCAGGACAACCGTCAGTGTCTCTGTCACCATCATAATCTTCAGGATCAAGTGGACACAAGTCTTCATCATTGATGATGTCATCTAGGTCATCATCATGGACAAATCTTTGTTGTTCTGGAGCAATATCTGGGCAACCGTCCCAGTCTAGATATTTGTTCCAAGTTTCAGATTCGGTTGGGCAAGAATCAACAGTATCCTGATAACCATCTCCATCAGAATCAGCATATACAGGTGTTGTTGATTCAGCACCTGGGATATCTGGACAACCGTCCCAGTCTAGATAACCATTAAAGTTCTCTTGTTCATCAATACATGCATCCCATCTATCATCAATTCCATCACCATCAGTGTCTGGGAATTGATATTGGGAATGAACTGAAGCAGTTGTATCAGGGCAACCATCAGTGTCTTGGAACATATTGTAAGTTTCAGGTTCTAATGGACATGCATCATAAACATCTGGGATTCCGTCACCATCAGTATCCAAGTTAGATAATTGATCATCAGGGCAACCGTCTTTATCCATAATTCCATTATAGGTCTCAGGTTGTGTTGGACAATGATCTAACATATCTGGGATTCCGTCACCATCAGTATCAAATGTTGGTCTGTTATCTGCAACAAAATCAGGACAGCCGTCATAATCTTGGAATTTGTTGTAAGTTTCTTTAGCTAATGGACATTGATCAACATCATCAAAAATACCATCTCCATCAGAATCTCCTACTGTCTTATAATCAATACTATCAGGGCAACCATCTTCATCTTGGAATTTGTTGTATCGTTCAGCAAGTGTAGGGCATTCATCTAAATGATCAGGTAATCCATCATAATCAGTATCAAGCATATCACCAGCAGTAGTTCCAGAAACATCAGGGCAACCGTCCCAGTCTAGATAACCATTAAAATTCTCTGGTTCATCAATACATGCATCCCATCTATCATCAATGCCATCACCATCGGTGTCAGGAAATGCATAAACAGAATCTAATGTGTCAACTGAATCAGGACAACCGTCAGTGTCTTGGAACATATTGTAAGTTTCAGGTTCTAATGGACATGCATCAGAAACATCTGGAATGCCATCTCTATCAGAATCATTAGTTGGATCATTATCAGGACAACCGTCTTTATCCATAATTCCATTATATGTCTCAGGTTGATTTGGACAATGATCTAAATTATCAATAATTCCGTCACCATCAGTGTCAAATGTTGGTCTGTTATCTGCAACAAAATCAGGACAACCGTCAGTGTCTTGGAATTTGTTGTAAGTTTCAGAACTGAAAGGACATAAATCATTTTGATCTAAGATTCCATCGCCATCAGCATCTCCAGTAATCATTAGTTGTAAAACATCTGGACAACCGTCACTATCTTGGAATTTGTTATAGTTTTCACGATCTAGTGGGCAATTATCCACATCATCTGGAATACCGTCAAAATCAGCATCTGGTGCTTCAAGGGAAGTAACACCAGGAACATCAGGACAACCGTCCCAATCTAGATAACCATTAAAGTTCTCTGGTTCATCAATACATGCATCCCATCTATCATCAATTCCATCACCATCTGTGTCTGGGAATTGATATTGGGATGGAGCAATATAGGTAGTGTCAGGACAACCGTCAGTGTCTTGGAATTTGTTGTAAGTTTCTGGTTCTAGTGGACATGCATCTAGCATATCAGAAATCCCATCTTGATCAGAATCAATTAAGGAGTGAATATCATCAGGACAACCGTCTTTATCATCAATACCATTGAAAGTTTCAGGTTGGTTTGGACACAGGTCCATATAATCAGGATATCCGTCTCCATCAGTATCAGCAACACCTTTTGCATCATCAGCTGTCAAATCAGGACAACCGTCTTCATCTTGGAATTTGTTGTAAGTCTCTTTTACAGTAGGACAATCATCAACATGGTCTTGTACTCCATCATAATCAGCATCATACCATGGAACAAAGTCTGCAGGACAGCCGTCTATGTTATTTCCATATTGAGGATCATAATCTTCTAAAAGATTAGGACATTGATCAACGCTGTTTGGAACACCATCACCATCAGTGTCAATATCTTCAGCAAAAACACTAGAGGGGAACATTCCAATTGTTGATGTAAGTAAAAGCAAAAATCCTAAAAGACAGTGTTTTTTCATCCTAGTCACTCCTATTGATCAGGACAGCCGTCAGTATCTCTGTCGCCATCATAGTCTTCTGGTTCAAGAGGACACATGTCATCTTCGTTAATGATGTTATCTAAATCTGCATCATGTTTGTATCTTGATTGTTCTGGAGCAATGTCAGGACAGCCGTCATGATCATTGTATTTATTCCAAGATTCCTTTAGTTCTGGACATTGATCAACTTCATCACGAATTCCATCTGCATCTGAATCAACTACAACATTCCCAATAGGCAATACATCTGGACAGCCGTCATAATCTACATAATTATTCCACACTTCACTTTCTTCTGGACACATATCCATTACATCCGGAACGCCGTCACCATCAGAATCAGGTTGTGCAGTATCAATATCAGGACAGCCGTCAGTGTCTTCAAATCCATTATAATTTTCGGCAACTAGAGGACAGTCATCAACAACATCATTAATTCCATCATTATCAGAATCAACTACAAATGACTCTGAAACATTATCTGGACAACCATCATCGTCTTGGAAATGGTTGTAAGTTTCAGCACGTGTTGGACATGCATCAATTGCATCTGGAAGACCATCTCTATCTCTATCATTTGAAGGGATATAATCATCAGGACAGCCGTCTAAGTCAAGAATACCATTATAAGTTTCAGGTTGGTTTGGGCAATGATCATTGTAATCATTAATTCCATCATTATCAGAATCAGGAGTTCCTTTGTTATCTGCTAATGAATCTGGACAACCGTCTTCATCTTGGAATTTATTGTAGGTTTCTGGAATTAAAGGACATTGATCTTCTGGATCAATTAATCCATCAAAGTCTGAATCCATACTTGTAATGAAATCAGGATAGTCTGGACAACCGTCTTCATCTTGGAATCCGTTGTATCGCTCTCTATCTAGAGGACATTGATCTATTGAATCTAAAATTCCATCAAAGTCTGAGTCAGCTTCAGAAGGATCATCAGGACAGCCGTCAGAATCTTGATATCTATTCCATGTTTCTAAAGTTGATGGACATTGATCTAATGCATCTCTGATTCCATCACCATCAGAATCCATGACGGCAACATCAGGGCAACCATCCAAGTCAAGGTGTCCATTAACTGTTTCTGGTTCAAGGGGACACTTATCTTTCAAATCAAAAATTCCATCACCATCAAAGTCTAATGTTGATAATCCAGAAACACTATCAGGACAACCATCAGAATCTTGGAAGCCGTTGTAAGTTTCTTTAGCAGTTGGACATTGATCTAGATTGTCTGGAATTCCATCCATATCTCTGTCAGTGGTTGCATCAGAATCAGGACAACCGTCTCTATCAAAAACACCATTGAAAGTTTCAGGTTGGTTTGGACATAAATCTACATAATCATTAATTCCATCGCCATCAGAATCAGGCATTCCTTTATCACTTCCAATAAAGTCTGGACAACCATCATTGTCTTGGAATCTGTTGTAAGTTTCTTTTACTTCAGGACATTGATCAATACTGTTTGGGATTCCATCAAGGTCTGAGTCATTATCACTTGAATAAGGAGGAATATCAGGACAACCGTCTTCATCTTGGAATCCGTTGTATCGTTCAGGATCAAGTGGACATGCATCATCTACATCCAGAATTCTATCACCATCTGCATCATTTAATGTTCCAGCAAATGATGGAATTGAATCAGGACAACCATCATAATCTGCAAATCTATTGAAAGTTTCAGGATCAGTTGGACAAATATCAAACTGGTCTGCTATACCGTCACCATCTTTATCATTAAATGTAGATTCTAATGCTACATCAGGACAGCCGTCAGTATCACGATAACCATTGAATACTTCTGGTTCAGTTGGACACAAATCAACTTTGTCTTGTAAACCATCATTGTCAGTATCAACAAAATGTGAATCAGTTGTAGAATCGGGACAACCGTCTTCATCTTGGAATTTATTGTAGGTTTCTGCACTTAAAGGACATTGATCAATTGAATCAGGAACTCCATCTCTATCTCTATCTCCAGAACCAAGAGAATCGGGACAACCGTCTCTATCTAAAATACCATTGAAAGTTTCTGGTTGGTTTGGACATAAATCAACCAAGTCAATAAATCCATCACCGTCAGAATCAGGGGCACCTCCTTCACCACTTCCAGGAAGAGTGTCAGGACAACCGTCTTCATCTTGGAATTGGTTGTAGTGTTCTTTCAAGTTAGGACATTGATCAATATGATCTTCTATTCCGTCATAATCCTCATCGTACCATGGTACAAAATTTGAAGGACAGCCATCAATTATACCCTCATAATCTTCTTGTAAATTTGGACATGCATCCATTGGATCTTCAACTCCATCTTTATCTAAGTCATCAACCGCAAAAGCAGGGCTAATAGGGATACTAGTTAATGTAGTTACAAGCAACAATAGGAAAGGTAATACGTGTATTTTCTTCAATGCCTAAAATTACGTTGAGGATCCAGTTATTAAACCTCACTCTAGAATCGACTAAAAATCACAATAGTTTTGAAAAAAGTTTCCAAGTTGGACAAAAAACTCGATCAATTTAAGTAAACCAAATCAAAATTTGAACTAATGAGTTGTTCAGGCGAAATTATGGAATCTGATGATCAACTCATCCAGATCAAACCAGCAATTTCTGATCAATTAAAAAAAGCAAAGTATGGAGTATCTGATCACTCAACAGTAGAATTATGTCATTGGACCAAAAAGTCATTCAAACATGAAGGAAGTTGTTACAAGCACAAATTCTATGGAATTTCAACTCACAGATGCATGGAATTTTCTCCAGCTGGAATGCATTGTGAAAATAGATGTGTTTATTGTTGGAGACCAATGGAATTTTATGATTCACTAAAAATGGAACCAGAACATGTTGCAGAGCCTGAAGAGATTTTAACAAAACTAATGTCAGAAAGAAAAAAACTAATCAATGGATATTATGGCGATTCAAGAAATGACAAACAAAGACTAGATGAATCACTTCTTCCAAGTCATTATGCAATTTCGCTTTCTGGAGAACCTACAATGTATCCAAAATTATCAGAATTAATTAAATATCTAAATTCACTTGAAGCAACAAAATCAGTTTTTCTTGTTACTAATGGGCAAGAACCAGATATGATTCAAAGATTACAAGATGAAGACGCATTACCAACTCAATTGTACTTGTCAACTAATGCAGCAGATTATGAATCATTTATGAGAATAAACAAACCAAAATACGATGATTCTTGGGAAAGATGGAATAGAACATTAGATATGTTAAAGAATTTGAACACTAGAACTGTCCTAAGAATTACTTTGATTAGAGACTATAATGATAAAAAAGAAATGATTCCAGCCTTTGCTGAGATGTTTAAAAAATCTAGTCCACATTTTGTTGAAATAAAGTCATACATGCATATTGGTCGTTCAATTAACAGATTAGAACATTCTAACATGTTAGAGATGGAAGAAGTTCAGAATTTTAGCAAACAAGTTGCTGAACAAAGTCAAATATTTTCGGTAATGGATGAGAGTTTTGTTTCAAGAATTTCAGTATTACAAAATAATGAGAGACACATGGATCGTTGGATTCCTACTTATGTAAATACCAATTAGAAAATTTTTTCAAAGCTTTGTATCTATGTGAAATTTGATTTTTATCATCTATTTGTGCAAAAGTTTTGTTTGAATTTTTTGGAATAAAGATTGGATCATATCCCCAGCCGTTTCCTTTTTGTGAATTTGCAATGGAACCAATTATTTTTCCTTCAAAAGACTCAATTGTTTTTTTATCACAATATGTGATTATTGATACAAACTTTGCTTGCCTTTTAGTTGTTAAGAGATTTAGTATTCCTTTATTTCCAATAGTTTTGAAAACATAAGAAGAATATGGACCAGGAAATCCACTTAGAGAATTGATGAAAATTCCATCATCTTCAACTATTACGGGTTTTTTGTATTTTGAAAATGCATTCTTTACTTTGTGTATTGCAATATCTTTAAGAGAATTTGATTGAATTTCTTCCAATTCAGATTTAAAAAAACCCAATTTGATTCCAAAAGAATCTAAGATTTTCTTTGCTTCTTTGTATTTATGAGGATTTGATGAAACAAAAAATAAATCATACAACTGTAGCATACCTTCCGCGACTTTCAATGTCTGAAACCAGATTGGTTATTTTTGAAAACTTGGCATTTCCTACAACAGATTTGTAGCCTGAAAGGAAATTTTTCCACGCAGATTCCATGATTTTTGCGTGTGCGCTGTTGAGAATTTCTTTGATTAATCTCAAATCAACTGCATGATCTTCAGGTTTGATTGTATTTTGTGACAAACCAAAATCAATTACATAAACGATATTTTTGAACAAAATAAAATTAGATGTTGTTAAATCACCATGCATAATTCCATTTTTATGCATTGTTCCAACTAATTTTCCTATTTCCTTTGTTAGAGGAATTATTTTAGAAGGAGGTAAATCATGAATAGGTTTTCCAGGAATTTGTTGCATGATTATTGAAGATTTTTTCAAATCAACAAAAAAAATCAGGGGTGCAGGAATTCCAATTTGTTTTACTTGTGACAAAACTTGAGATTCTTTTATTGTTCGTTGTTTATGAATTTTTGAGTCTAGTAACGGATTTCTATAATTTTTTGTTTTTCTGATTTTCAGTATGGCTTTAGAATTTTGCCACTTTGTTTCAAAGATATCTGCTTCTGCACCTTTTTTTAGTAATTTCATTAACGTTATATCCAGAGGAATTCAATAAAAGTCAATCATGGAAGAAGGTGAAAAAAGAATCAAGCAAGAAGATTGTAGTGAAGATAAGCTTGGTGCTGGAATTCTCACTCTAACAAACAAAAGATTAGCATTTGATAAAACAAGAGCAAGAATGATGGATTTTTCAAAACATATGGGAGATACAATTTTAGATGTTTCATTAAAAGACATCACAAAGACTTGGAAGGAAGGATTGCTTATGAAAAAAGCATGTTTTTCAGCTAAAACAAAAGACGGAGAACAAGTTTACAAGTTTGGAGTTTTTAATACAGGTAGTTGGGTTGAGAGTATCCAAGATGCCATAGATGAGCAGGATCAATAATCTACTTTTACAGAATCTAATCTCCAAGACTGTGTAACAAAAGTATCTTTGAGAGAAGCACTTTTTTTAACTTGAGATTCTAATAGTCCTGTCCAACATATTTGGCTTCCACAATCTCCTGCATATTTTAAAGGTACAACAAAAAATTTGCAACCATGTCGTTTACAAACATCTTTTAGCATTTCTGATAATCTTTTGTTTGCAGCAACACCACCTACAATCATTAATTCTTTTTTTTGTGTAAAGGATAGTGCACGTTCTACAGCTTCACTAATCATTGCAAATGCAGTTTCTTGAATTGAATAACATGCGTCTGATTTGTTTTTCTTTGCAACAGACTTTGTTGCAGATAACAATCCTGAAAATGAAACATCATTACCTTTAACAGAATAAGGAAGAGATACATAATTTGATGAAGATGAAGCAAGTTCCTCTATATTTTTTCCACAAGGAGAGGCAAATCCGATTGATCTTCCAAATTGATCCAACAGTTGTCCTAAAGTAATGTCTAATGTTTCTCCAAAAACTCTCCATTGTTTGTTTAAAAATGCTAAAAGCATAGTATGACCTCCTGAAACTAAAAGTACCAAAGGATTTGATGCACCTGTAAGCAACTTTCCTAATTCAATATGCCCAATTGCATGATTTACAGGATAAATGGGAATTTTGTAAAAAGATGAAAGAGACCTAGCAACAACTGCACCTACACGCAAACATGGTCCAAGACCAGGACCTGCAGCATATGAAACAATATCTAAATCATTAATCGAAGTATTTGCCTCTTGAAGGCATTCAGATAGAACTATAGAACTATTTTCAACATGATGACGAGAGGCCTCTCTAGGATGAATTCCTTCACCTTCCTCAGGACGATATATTTTTCTTACATCTGAAAGGATTGTTCCTTTCTTTCCTTTTTTTTCTATAATTGCACATGAAAATGTGTGTGCAGTGCTTTCAATTCCTAAACCTAACATTCTATCCCCTACTTAGTGTAGAAACTATTTTTATCACATCACCATTTTTTAGTTTCTGATCACCACTAATCCTTTGTTTTGTTTTACAATCAATTGCATGTAAAAACCCCTTGGCAATATCAGCATGAATCAATTCTGCCAGATCTTTTGCAGTTGAATCTTCAGGGAGTAATTTGGTATCAGGAAGAATAATGCCATCTTTGTTTGTTAGTTTTGTTTCATCTTCAACGGGATAAACAACAATAAAATTTAACGAATCAAATACTGCAGTATTCAAAATTTTTTGAATTCCTGTAGTAGAGATTTTTTCAAATACAGACTTTACTAAATCAAGTGCTTTTTGTTGAGGAGGAGGAATTTCTTTTCCTTCAGGAATTGTAAATCCTTCATCACCAGGAGAATAATTTACAACACCAGCTTTGGATGCTTTACGCAATAGCAATTCAGTCTCTGCACTACACGGAATCACATTATCATTAATTTTTTTAATAATATCAAGATCAAGGCACAAATCAGCTTTGTTTGCAGCAATTATCATGGGTTTTGTGTTTTTTCTAAGTTCTCTTGCAAATTCAACGATATCATCATCATTCCATTCTTTTGGATCTCTTGAGATAAGACCAAGTTTTTGTAAAACTTCTTGGATTTGAAAATCTTTGATGCCTAAACCAGTAAATCGTTTTGCAATTCCATCAGTAAGTTTTGCTCTTTTTTGATGAATTTCTCTTGTAATTTTATCCCATTCTCTTTTTAAAATATCAACAAACCATTGATCAAATTCATCTTGAACAAACTCCACGTCTTCAAGTGGATCATGGGTTCCTGGTGGAACAGGTTGTCCTTGTATGTCAGTTGTTCCAGCAATGTCAACAACGTGTATCAAAACTTCAGCTTGTCTAGCATCATCAAGAAATTGATTTCCTAATCCTTTTCCCTCATGAGCTCCCGGAACCAATCCAGCAATATCAATTAATTTTACAGGAATGAATCTTGTTCCTTTTACACATAACTCATTTTGACATTCAATTTTGAAATGTTTGCATGCACAATCTGCTTTCACATATGCAACTCCAATATTGGGTTCAATTGTAGTAAATGGAAAATTTCCTGAAGCTACAGGAGTTTCAGTTGCTGCAGAGAAAAATGTAGATTTTCCAACATTTGCTTTACCTAGTAAACCTATTTGCAATAATCACAGAAATCCAATTCTACTTATTAGTATTGCAGAAATCGTTTAATGACCTAATCACAAATTTGCAGTATGTCAATAGTCATTACAGGGAATCCAGGTGTTGGAAAACATACTATTGCAAAGGAACTTGCAGAGAAAACACAACTCGAAATTGTGGATATCAACCAATTAGCTAAAGATGCACAATTGTTTGAGAAAAATGATGAATCAAATGATGTAGATACTGAAAAACTCAAAGAGATCTTGAAGGAAAAAATTTCAGACAAATGTATCATTGTTGGACATTTAGCACCATATGTGTTAGACAAGGATAAAGTAGGAATAGTTGTAATTTTGAGACGTAATCCATATGATTTGATTAAGGTCTATAACAAAAGAGGATATAGTGATGAAAAAAGTAGAGAAAATGCAGGGAGTGAGATTTTAGGAGTTATTGCATATGATGCAAAAAATCATTTTGAAGAGAAAACAGTACAAATTGATAATAGTGAAAAAGAGATACAAGAAATTCTTAATAAAATTGAATCAATTTTAGCAGGCAAGAATAAAAATGAAGAAGTTGATTGGTTAGAATTAGTTACCAAGAATAATGATTTGAAAAAATTTTTTGTTGATTGATTAAATAACGCCTTTTGTATTGAGATAATACTTGTTTGAGATTTCAAAGACAGATTTGGCAGGTAGGATAGGAACTATAGAGACTAATCATGGGAAAATTGAGACACCAGCATATGTTCCAGTAATTCATCCCGTAAAGCAAACTATTCCTTCAAAAAAAATCAAAGAGATTGGTTTTGATTTAGTAATTACAAATGCATACATTACTAGAAACAATTATGGTAACAAAGCAATCGACAAAGGAATTCACAAGATTATTGATTATGACAAAGGGGTAATGACAGATTCGGGAGGTTATCAGGTTTTGGAATATGGGGATGTTCCAGTTTCACCAACTGAAATGGCAGATTTTGAAAAAGGAATAATGACAGATTTTGCAATTCCACTTGACAAGCCAACAGGGTTTGGATTACCAATTAAAAAAGCAGAATCATATGTCAAACATACACTTGATGTTTGTAAACAAACACTAGAAGATAGCGAGGATAATGGACAGATTTGGATAGGTCCAATCCAAGGAGGAGAACATTTTGATCTTGTTGCAAAGTCAACTAAGAGTCTTATCAAAATGGGTTACAAAATGCTTGCATTAGGTAGTCCAGTTGAGTTTATGGAATCATATGAATACAGATTATTAGCAGAGATGATTGTGGCTGCAAAAAAACAGATGCCACACAATGTTCCACTACATCTTTTTGGTGCTGGCCACCCATTAACAATTCCATTTGCAATAGCATTAGGATGTGACACATTTGATTCAGCATCATACATGTTATACGCAAAACAAAACAGGTACATCACAGAAGACGGAACAAGGAATTTGGATGAGATATCAACATTTCCTTGTAACTGTGAAGTATGTACAAAATATACTCCTGATGAATTACGTCAACTACCATCTAAAGAAAAAATTAATCAACTTGCCATTTGTAACCTACATGCAATAAAATTAGAGGTTGACAAGGTCAAACAAGCTATTCATGAAGGAAGATTATGGGAATATGTAATAAAGAAGGCACGAGCTCATCCAAAATTATTTGAAATGATTGATGTGATGACAGAAAATTATGAATTTTTAGGTTTAGGTACTCCAAAATTCAAAGAAAAAGCCATTTTTCTATTTAGTAAAGAGGATCAATATCGCCCAGAAGTACTAGCATATCACAAAATAGTTAGAAAATTCAAATCAAAGAAAAAGAGATTGATGATTTTCAGAGAATCAAAAACAAAACCAGGTTATTTGTCACCTCAATATTCTAGATTAAAAAGAAAAATCAAAGATTTTGATTCATTTCAAGTCTGTCAATATAATCCACAATTAGGATTAATTCCCATAGAAATTTCAGACATTTTCCCAGCAGCTCATCATGAAACATCAAGAATAGAATTCAAACCAAATGAATTTCCTACATTTGAAAAAACATGGGATGAATTTTTCAAACTAAACAAGTTTTCAGAAATACATTATGATAAAAAAGATGAGTTTCTGAAACATTTTGTACAAAGATTGCCAAAAGAAATCAAGAAAAAATCTTTTGTTTAATTAAAAATAAGAAAAAAGAATGTGCTAAAAGATTCTGCTTATAATGCAGCGTCTTCTGCCCAACCTTTGATGAAGACACCGTTTTTGTGAAGAGGAACTGGTTGTCCAGCAGTGTAATTCATTGGTCTCATCCAAAAGATTGATTTTGTTGGGCATACACCGATGCATGCTCCATCAGAAATACATCTTTCTGGATAAAATACA
>JANQNM010000012.1 GCA_028279625.1 Candidatus Nitrosopumilus sp.
CCAATTGGTGAAGAAGTAGTATTCACAAACGTTGTTCCAGAATTTGGAACAATCGCAATGATGATACTAGTTGTTGCAATCATCAGCATCGTAGCAGTAACTGCAAAATCTAGAATCGTTCCAAGATTTTAGGAATCTCTTTTTTCTATTTTTTTATTTTCAACGATACTACAAATGCACATATGATTACTGCAATTGCAAAATACATCACACCAACATAGTCATACACAAACGCAATACTTCCAGAAATTACTGGCCCTACTACTGTTGCAATTGATATTGTGGAACTGAATATTCCAGTTGATGTTGAACGTGGATTGTTTTCCATAAGATGAAAGTTTCCTCCAATAAACAAAAATGCCCAAGTAGCACCAACTAATGCCATAAACGGCATTGCCATCCACCATTCTGTAACTAAAGACAACCCAATAAAGACAAAAGTTGTTCCCCCAATTCCAATTTTGAACTTTGTAACATTTGACAAATTGATTTTTGTTGCCATTACATTCATCAAGATAAAAGCAGCCATAGTGTTTGAAACATAAACAATAGAAATATGATACAACTCTCCTCCTAATCTCTCAACAATCATTATTGGAAGAATTACCCAAACTGCTGAAGCTCCAATATGTCTTAGAAGTAATGATAAGAAAAGAAATTTGTTTTTTGAAATTACCCTCTTAGTTGTCCCTGGTTCAAGCTCTTTTTCTTGTGGTGGATTTGGAAGTTTTAATGTAAACATCAATCCGATGATAAATGATGCAGCACTGATCAAGAAAATGAGTTTTAGATCATTTGCAATTCCTGCTGCTGCAATTCCAGCCAACCATCCTAATGCATGAAATGAGATTACTGTTGCTGCTTTTTTCTTCTCATGGTTTGCCTCATATGCATAAGCAATCATTGCAGGAATCATTATTCCACTTGCAATTCCAGCACCAATTCTTGCCAAAAATAGCATAGTAATGTCGTCTGCAAAATAGTGTAATCCAAAGGCTGCAGCACATCCAATAAAACCAATTCTGATGAATTTGAGCCTAGTCCCCTTTTTGTCTGAGTGTCTGCCAAAATAGATTTCAGATAAAATCTGGGCAAAGCTAAATGAGGCTACAATAAGACCAATCTCAAAAATTGACTCTGTAACACCTTTGGCAATGATAGGCATGAATACAAAGACAATTGAGATTCCAGCGTGTTGGAAAAAGGTAGCACTACGAACTAGATTATTTACTTGAAGCTTTTGCATAAATGTACAATTACTTGGCCTTTACCTAATTTCAACATACGTTTCATACTTTTGTCTGTGAATTTTTCAGAAAAGAGTTAAACTGTGCCAAAGCATTTTGAAATTGTATTGACACAAAAAGAGCCATTTCTAGATGCACTACAAAAACGAGTTTTGCTTTTTGATGGTGCAATGGGAACTGAAATCCAAAGATATAATCCAAAACCTGAAGACTTTCCAAATAACCAAGATGGATTCAATGACGGTTTAGTATTGACTCATCCTGAATGGATAAAACAAATTCATAGAAATTATTTGGATGCTGGTTCTGATTGTATTGAAACGAATTCTTTTGGTTCAAACAAAATAAAACTTGATGAGTATGGGTTTGGTGATCAAACAATTGACTTTAACAAAAAAATTGCACAACTATCTTCAGAAGTATGTGCAGAGTATACAGACAAACCAAGATATGCAATTGGTTCTATGGGTCCATCAGGTTTTCTTCCAAGCTCAAATGATCCCGACTTGGGACAAAAACCCCTAGATGAGATACGAGAAGCATTTGAGCTTCAAGCTGAAGGTTTGATACTTGGCGGAGTTGACGCATTACTAATTGAGACAAGCCAAGATATTCTAGAAGTTAAACTAGTGATTGAAGCTTGTCATAATGCAATGGATAAGACCGGTAAAAAAGTTCCAATCATTACAAATACAACACTAGATCAATATGGAAAAATGCTTCTCGGAACAAATGTTCAAGCCGCATATACTACTGTCTGTGATATGGGAATCGATATTTTTGGATTGAATTGCTCTACAGGTCCAATTGAGATGAACCCCAGTGTGAGATGGCTTGATGAACAAAATAAACACAATCTTGTAGTTTGTCCAAATGCAGGCATGCCTGAAAACGAAGGTGGACAAGCAGTTTACAAAATGACTCCTGATAAAATGGCGAATGCTTTGAATGATTTCCTAGAAAAATATCCAAAGGTTAGAATAATTGGTGGATGCTGTGGAACAACTCCTGAACATATCAAGGCATTTAGAAAAATAATTGACGCAAAAGCTCATTCTATCAAGAGTTAAGTATTTAGAAAAACTGAGGCGATTTTACAACATTGTCTGTTCCTAGAGTAAGTTCGGCGCTTAAAGCAGTTGACTTGAAACAACTACCTCCCCCTCTAATTATTGGGGAGAGAATTAACACCCAAGGCTCACGCAAAGCAAAGAAACTGGTTTTAGATGATGATTATGATGGGTTAATCGACTTGGGTAGAACTCAAGTTGAAGATGGTGCACACTGTCTTGATGTATGTGTTGCAACAACAGAACGCTCTGACGAAAAAGAATTCATGCTAAATCTTGTAAAAAGATTAAGCTTGGAGATTGAAGCTCCTCTGGTAATTGACTCTACTGATACTGATGTAATTGAATCAGCAGTAAAACAAATTCCTGGAAGACCAATTATTAATTCCATAAATCTTGAAGGAGATGGAAATAGATTTGAAAAACTTGCACCATTAATGGCAAAGTATGGTCTTCCTGCAATTGCATTATGTATTGGACCAAACGGAATGGCCAAAACTCCTCAACAAAAACTAGAAACTGCTGAATTACTTTATGAGACTGGAAAAAAATATGGATTAAAAATTGAACAATTCATTTTTGATGTTCTAACATTTACTCTTGCAACAGGAGAAGATGAGTTTTCAGATGCGGGAAAAAATACCCTTGAAGGAATTAAACTTGTAAAAGAAAAATTTCCAAATTCCTTTACAACATTAGGTCTTAGCAACATTAGCTTTGGTCTTGTACCTTATGCTAGGAAAATTCTCAACTCTGTATTCTTGTATCATGCAGTAAAAGTAGGACTTGATACTGCAATTGTTAATGCAAAAGAGATTATCCCATATGGAGAAATTGATGAGAAAGAAAGAAAACTTGCTGAAGACCTGATTTTTAACACTCATTCAAATGCTTTATCTGATTTAATTTCCTATTTTGAAAAAGCTGGGCCTCAAGGTACAACTGAATCCAAAAAAGTGGATGTGGATCCTTCTTGGCCTCCAGGAAAACGTGCTCATTTTAGAATTGTAAATAGACTAAAAGATGGAATTCAAAATGATGTTGTAGCAGCAATTGCTGCAAAGATTGACAAAAATGAAATCCTAAAAGAAACTGAAGGAAATCTATCTTTGGATGCTCCACAAGAAGTAACCCATGATGGAGCAATCAAGACACTCAACGAAGACTTGCTTCCTGCAATGAAAGAAGTGGGAGACAAGTTTGGTGCAGGAGAATTAATTCTGCCTTTTGTTCTAAAATCTGCTGAATGCATGAAAGCAGCTGTTGGTGAACTTGAAAAATACCTCGTTAAAGAAGAAGGCTCCAGTAAAGGCAAACTAGTTTTAGGAACCGTTTATGGTGACGTTCACGACATTGGAAAAAATCTTGTAAAGACAATCTTTCAAAATAATGGTTATACTGTATATGACCTTGGAAAACAAGTTCCACTTCAAACATTTTTAGAAAAAATTGATGAAGTTAATCCTGATGCCGTAGGTTTGTCAGCTTTATTGGTATCGACATCAAAACAGATGCAATTTTTCGTAGAGCATGCAAGAGAACATAGTATGACTGTTCCAATTTTGTGTGGCGGTGCAGCTATTAACAGTAATTACATTAATCGAATTGCAAAAGAAAATGGAATTTACGAACATGGTGTGTTCTATTGTAATACCATGTTTGAAGGTCTAAAAACAATGGATAAATTGATCTCTGATGAAAAACCTCAACTATTAGCTGAATGGAAAGAAAAATTAGAAAACTGGAAAGAAAAATCTGCAGCAACAGTAGATGTTGAGAATCTTCCAAAAAGTGATATCCAACCAGTTTCAGCTCCAACTCTCTCTAAGATTGGAGAGCCAATTCGTCTAATGTCTGATCAAATTAAGATGGATGAGGTTTGGCAGATGATTGACAAAAAATCACTCTTCAAGTTATCTTGGGGTCTAAGGGGTAAAGCAGGTTCAGAATCTGAAGAAGATCATGAGCAATTACTTAGTCAGTGGAAGATAAGAATAATTCGAGATAAACTCTTTGAACCTGAGATTGTTTATGGTTATTTTAGATGCCATAACAAAGATGGAAAACTTAAAGTTGAAAATCCATTTGGAGATGATGTCGTATTTGATTTTCCTCGTTCAACAAAACCTGAACATTTGTGTTTGACAGACTATTTTGGAGATGATGATGTTGTTGCATTTCAATCAGTAACTGTTGGCAACAAGGTTGCAGACATTATAGAACAATGGAATAATGAAGACAAGTATACTGACGCATATTATCTGCATGGATTAGCAGTGGAAGTTGCTGAAGCCTTAGCTGAATGGACAAATCGTAGAATCAAATCTGAATTGAAACTTGAACAAGGCGGTTTAAGGTATAGTTGGGGCTTTCCAAGTTGTCCTGATGTTGCACAGCATCATCTTGTCTGGCAGTTATTACAACCAGAAAAATCTGGTATGGAATTAACTGAATCAGGACAAATTGTCCCAGAACAATCAACTGCAGCTATTGTTGTTCATCATCCAAAAGCACAATACTTTGTACTCTAAAACGAAGTTTTTTGTAAAAATTCATTCAAACTTGTAAAGTCACTTGGTGATGTTATCAAAACATCACCTGTAATTTCATGTGATCTTTTCAATAACTCTTCAAAATCATTTTTGTAATTCTCCAATTCCAAATTCAAAAATTTTGCTGATTTTTCATTTTTTGGTGAGGGGAATAATATTATTGGAATAATTGTGTATCCATTTAGATTCTCTGCAAGAGTCTTTACCTGTTCTATGTTCTGAATTACTTGTGTCATGAATCCCTTTGGATTGGCATCTAACTTCTTTCTAATTTTAGAAAAATTAGGTTTGTTTGAAATTGAAAGATACAAATCAATTTTTGAATCAACTCCTTGTTCTTTGAGCTTCTTTACTGTAAGACTAGGGATTTGTCCGGAATCTTTTTTTCCAGTTTGAGAAGGATCCCCCATTAGAACAAGAATTCCTGAAAACCCTACTTCTATACACTCTTGAACAAACTCTGAAATCTCTTTTTCTGTTTTGTCTCTTACCCTAAGACTGACAGTAATTGGTAAATTTGGAATTTCATTTTTGATGATTTTTCCTACTTCGATTGGAGAAACTCTTTGAAATCCCAATACATTTTCAGTAAGGTGTATTGCATCACATTTTTTTGAAATTTTTTTTATTCTTTCAACAAATTTTGAAATTGATTCATTAACATTAACATCTGGTAGAATCTTTGGAGGGTTTGCTTCGTATCTGATTGTCATATTGTAATTTTTTCTATGCTTGGTTAAAACCTTTGAATACCTAATCCGATATGGAAAAGTAGGAAAGATATACCTTGCACTTGGAAGAAATAAAATCATTACTTAGTACTCCTATCAATCCAATTTTGGAAAAAAATGAAAAATATCGATTAGCATCTATTCTAGTTGTTATTTATGGACAAGAACCAATTGTTGTAATGACCGAGAAACCAAAAGACATGAAATTCCATGCTGGTGAAATTTCTTTTCCAGGTGGCAAACTAGAAAAAAATGACTCTGATCTTCTTGAAACTGCTTTACGTGAAACAAGAGAAGAAATTGGATTAGAAATTTCTAAAGATGATGTTGTTGGCCAATTAGATCCAGTTATTACGTTAAATTCTGGATTCATGATTCTTCCATTCATTTCAGTAGTTGATTCAATTCCAAAACTTTCAGCAAATCGTGAAGTAGAAAAAATTTTTCACATCCCCCTAGAGCCATTTCTAAAGACAATGGCACATGATCCTGATCCAACACACAATATCATTCAAGAAATGTATGTTTTTGAATACCAAAAACAAATTGTTTGGGGTGCTTCAGCAAGAATACTAAAACAGATACAAAGTAGCCTAAAATCCTGAGATTCATTTAAAAAGAGCTTTTCGTGCCTGAAAACCTATGGCTGCACGTAAGTCGTCTCCAAGGAAAATCCGTCTGCTCAAGAAAACAAAGCAGGCATCACCAGTACCAGCTTGGATTATTCTCAGAACAAAGAGAGGTGTTAGAACAAATCCAAAACGTAGAGCTTGGAGATCAACTGATGTGGAGGTAGGATAGATGTCTCAAGAATTAGAAAGAGTTTACACAATTAATTTAGGTAAAGTTTTGCTTTCACAATCTCAACATAGAGCTGTTAGAGCAATTAATATGATCAAAGAATTTGCTCGTCATCACATGAAAGTTGAAAATATCAAAATTGAAGAAGATTTAGCTCATCAAGTTTGGTCAAAAGGAATTCGAAGTCCTCCAAGAAAAATTAGAGTTAGAATGAGCAAGACCGATGAAGGTTATGTTCTTGTTTCACAATATGATGAAGAAATTGAATCTAAAGTAGTTCCTGAAAAAGAAACTCCTAAAGTTGAAGATAAAGTAGAAGAGCCAGCAGCAGAATCTCCTAAATTTGAAGAAACACCTGAAGAAACTCCTACAGTAGAAGAAAAAGCTGAAGAAGTAAAAGAAGAACCAAAGAAAGAAGCTCCTAAGAAGAAACCAGCAAAGACTGATGCTGAAGAAATTTTAGACAAGGCGACAGCACCAAAGAAAGAAGCTCCAAAGAAAGACAAACCAGCTAAAGAAGCACCAAAGAAAGAAGAAAAGAAAGAAGCTCCAAAGAAAGACAAACCAGCTAAAACAAAGAAAGAATAATCTCTCTCAAAAATTAATTTTAATTAAATTATTTCAGTTCTATAAAATAAAATTGTGGCACTTTGTTTTTCTTATAATAGATTGCTGACTATTACAACTGATAAAACATAGCCCCAAATACCGACATGAACATTTTTTGTGTTCACAATACATTGAGATAATGTATTTTTCATACTAACATACTCTCATAGTTTAGTCATAACAAGTAGTGTGTTTTTTTATAAAATAACAGATTGAGAAAAATTTTTCATGATTTTAAAATTATTTTATTCTAATTGATACAAATCTAGTTTGCAATCAATACTACAGTCTGGTGTAGACCAATCAAGTGTATCTTCTTGTGGAATCATTCCAAGTGGGTCATAGTTATCAAATTTTGTCATTCCTTGAATAGATGATAGCATTACTACTTTGGAATCTTCAGCAGTTGATGACATGTCAATTTGTGAACTACTCTCACTGAGTATTCCTTCAGTAAGACTTGAAATTGAGTTTAGTACTCCTACTGGAATGTTGCTTCCGCCAACTACGTATAACATTGAGCGTTTTACTGCGTTTGGTGGGGCATTTTCATAAAGCATCTTTAGTGAATCTCTGAGTGAATCCTCGATATGTTGTCCTTCTTTGCTTGTTGTGAGAATGCTTGTTTCTGAAATCTCAGAAGAGCCAAGTGATTGTACTACATGCATGATTGCAGAGTTTGCAATTTCATAACAAGCTTTAGGACTCAAATCAGGATTGCTCTCAAGTAGTGAGTCGTTATCAAGCACAATGGTACATTCAGAGTTTTCTCTAACTCGTTTTAGTGATACTCCAGAATTGAAGATTCTGTCTTTTTCATACTTGAAAGGCATAATTGCAAATGATACTAAGCCAGTCTCTGATTCTTTACACATCTCAGATACTACTGGTGCCATAGCTGAGCCTGCCTTTCCAGCCAAGTTACTCATCATAACTACTGTAGAATAACCTTCAATCTTTGATTTTATTTGGTCTGCAACATTGTAAGTTGAGCCTCGAATTAGTTGAACAGTTGGATTTACGACTGATTCTGTTGATACGTGAATAGAAGGAATCTCTGATGACAAGTCTTTCTCGTTATTGCTAATCAAAAGACAGTCAGAATTTAGTGAATTTTTAGCCTCAACTGCTAATTTTGAGCCTACACCGCCTAATCCTATGACTAGAACTGGTTCTTTTACTTGAAAACTCATTTCAGATCCTATTCTCTGATTTACATAAAAAACCTTCTTACGTTTTTTTTATCAAATTTCAGATCTAAAAAATTTAGCTTGCGATCTTTCCAAGAAGAGTGTTTACAGTAACATCTGTAATCTTAACTGTGTGACTTTGACCAATATCGACACCATCTTGGACAAAGATAGGCTTGTATGCAAAGTTTCTTCCTTTGATACCTTCATCTGTCTTTTCATCAAACAGAACCTTACCAGTCCAACCGATCCACTTTTGGTTATTCTCTAATGATATTTTGTTGATCTGATCAAAAATTATCTTACTTCTTCTCTTTACTTCTGCAACATCGATTTGTTCCCATTCTGCTGCTTCTGTTCCTGGTCTGGCACTGTATCTTGACAAATTTACCACATCTGGTCTTGTTTCATCAAGCAAATCTACGGTCTTTTGGAAATCTTCTTCAGTTTCAGAAGGAAATCCAACAATTACATCAGTTGAAATGGTAAAGTCTCCAAATCTCTGCTTTGCCTTGTTTACAATCTCTCTATAGGTTCCTACGGTGTGGCCTCTCTTCATGTCATTGAGTACTTTGTCGCTTCCACTTTGAACAGGAATGTGAAGAAACTTGAAGACTTTGTCAATATCAAAGGATTTGAGCAATTCTTCTTTGATTCTTGGCATGTACATTGGGTTCATCATACCTACTCTAACCATGAATTCTTCTGGAATCTCTGCAACTGCATTAACTAGTGATGGCAAATCTGTTCCAATATCAAAACCATAACATCCATTGTCAGTTGATGTCAGCCAAACTTCTTTACATCCATCATTGATCTCTGTCTTTACTTGTCTAACAATATCTCCT
Organism: Candidatus Nitrosopumilus sp.; assembly: GCA_028279625.1. Lineage (GTDB taxonomy): Archaea > Thermoproteota > Nitrososphaeria > Nitrososphaerales > Nitrosopumilaceae > Nitrosopumilus. The sequence continues at coordinate 9,049 of JANQNM010000012.1, forward strand.
AATCTGTAGCTTGAAAGATCTCCTTTAGATAATTTTGTTTGGCAAAATGTACATTCGCTCATACATCCACTTGCAATCTCTACAATTCCAACTACTGGATTGAGTCTAACCTTTGGAAGACCTACTTTGGAAAGATCTGAATCCTCTAATGCAATTTGTTTTTGTCCACTTAGTGTTGAATCAATTACTTGGAGAGTTTTTCCTAATGAGTTTGGTCCTAACAGACTAGCATTTTCTGTAAACTTTTCTACTGTCTCTTTTTCTGCCTTTGGAAGGCAGCCAGCGACTACTAGTGGTTTTGACTTTAATGATTTTATTCTGTGAATCATCTTGTTGGCAGTAGCATCTTTAACTGAACATGTAACTACAATGTTAAGATCAGAATCAGATGAATCTTCAACTAATGTGTGACCACCATTGAGAATTAATCCTGAAATCATTTCAGAATCTGCAAAACTTGCAGAGCATCCAAAAGCTTCTACGAAAATTTTTGCCATGATTTATCCAAACAATGAATCAATTTCTTTGTTGCTCATCAATTTCTTTGAGACAACTAATTCTCTGATTGTTTTTCCTGTCTTCAAAGATTCTTTGAAGAGCTCAGCAGATTTTAGATAACCAATCTTTGGAGTTAACAACGTAACAATTACTGGACTGTTTTCAATGTCTTTGCGCAACTTGTCTTTGTTTGCAGTAAGTCCATCAATTAGATTTGCAGAAAATATTGGTAAGAAGTTCTTTAACATGTCCGTTGACTCTAGCATGCACTTTAGCATTCCAGGTAACATTACGTTTAGCTCCAACTGCCCGCTTTGAGCTGCATAACCAACTGCAGTATCGTTTCCAATTACATTAAAGCAAATCATATTCATACATTCAGCTAAAGATGGGTTAACTTTTCCAGGCATAATTGATGAACCTGCATGTACAGCAGGAATTCCTAGTTCTGCCAGACCTGCAATTGGGCCTGATGCCATTAATCTAATGTCATTTGCAAGTTTTCCAATCTCTAATGCCAAGTTGCGTAAAGAACTTGAAGCATTTGCAACTGCAAACTTGCTTTGTAAACCATGCTGCATGTCTCTTTCAGGTTTGAGTGGAAGTTTTGAAATCTTTGCAAGTTCTGAAATTGCAATCTTTCTGTACCCTCTTGGAGTGTTTGCACCAGAACCAACAGCGGTTCCACCAAGTGCAACATTTTGTAGTTCTTTTTGTGATGCAACTAGTGCATCTCTTGCTTTTGTAATTGAAGTAACATATGCTGCAAACTCACTACCTAAAGTTACTGGAAGTGCATCCATCAGATGTGTCCTTCCAATTTTCTTAAATGATGAGAATTGTTTTGCTTTTTTGGATAATGACTTAATCAAAATATCAACAGCAGGAATTGTCTCTTTGAGGTTCATCAAAATTGCAACATGCATTGCAGTTGGGTATGTGTCATTGCTTGACTGTGACATGTTTACATGATCATTTGGATGAAGGAATTGATACTGTCCTTTCTTTTTGTGAAGTATTGTTAGTGCAACATTTGCAATAACCTCATTAGAATTCATGTTAAATGCTGTTCCAGCTCCTGAGTTTATCATATCTACAACAAATTGGTCAACATGTTTTCCAGCTAGAATTTTATCACATGCTGAAACTATGGCTCTGCCACGTTTTCTGTCAATTGACTTTGTCTTCATGTTTGCAACTGCTGCTGAGCGCTTTATCATGACAAACGACTTTATCAAATTCTCATGTGCTGCATGTCCAGTGACATGGTACTGTTTGATTGCTCTACCAGTAAATGCTCCATAATATGCGTCAGCAGGAATCTTGACTTTGCCAAGTGAGTCTTGATCTAATCGAAATTTCATGTTTAATTTATCAAATAATGGCACCACTATTCATTCTTTTTCAGACATTTTCACACTTTCATAACATGGACAAGGGCAATTATTATATAGGATTCACAAGTCATCGCACTTAATGAATAAGCGTGTTAGTATGCTCTTTACAATTGCAGCAGTAGCTGTAATGGGCGCAACCTTATTCGGAAGCACATACACACAAACCCAAATCGCTGGTCAATCCATCGACATGACAGAAATGGATGTCGACGTAATGGATAAGATCAGACATATGGGCGGTTTACAGCTTGTAATGCCTGAAGCATTCGCAGAAACTGACTGTGCTGTCTTGGAAAACAGCGGTAGAACCGTACATGATTTCCAACTCACTGGTGAAAGTGTCACACTTCCAATCATGGGAGGAAAAACATACAACGCCATGACCTTTAGTGAACAAGTCCCAGGACCAACACTAAGAGTTACACAAGGTGATGTTGTCAAAATGACACTAACAATTCCAGATGATGAAGTTACTGGACACGGTAACGACATGCATGCATCACAAATGTCAGCTTCATACTTTGAGTCAGTCAATCCTGGCGAAACAAGTCAGTATTGTTACATTGCTGAATCAGCTGGTATTTTCAAATACCATTGTTCTGGTGTTAAACTAATTGGTATGGACCAACACGTACTTTCCGGCATGTACGGAATTGCAATTGTTGATCCTGCAAATGGTTACAAGAAACTAATGGTAGAGAAGACAAGCGGCAGCGGTGAACTTGACAGAAAATTCTATGATGCAGATGCTTTAGAATTCCAACTCCAATACAATCAATTGTATTTGACTGAGGATGGCAACTACGATGCAGGTGCAATGTTCAAACATCAAAACACTGCAACAGTTGTTAACGGATTACAATTCGGTTATGTACCAAACATGGCACACAACTTACTCGTCAAAGGTGATGTAAACAAGAACATTTTTGTTGCACAACCATGGAACGGAATTGAACACAAGCAATACCAATCACAACTCTTGTTTGTTGAAAATGATCAACACGTAAGACTCTTTGTTGAAAACCAAGGTAACGAACCAGTATTCTTCCACATTGTTGGAGAAATTTTGGATAGAGTTGTCCAAGGTAACAGAGTCCAATCCGCAGCAACTGAAACATGGTTACTCGGTGGCTCACAAGGAATGATTGTTGACTTGGTATTTGATGAACCAGGTGCATATGCAGCAGTAAACCATGACTATGCAGCAATTTACACTGGCGCAGCTACAGTCTTTGTAGCAGGTGACCCATTCGGCTTGAACCCAGTTCTAGTTGAGAAAGGAGTTATCCCAGCACCAGTAGCCTCTTATGCATACGCATTAGGCAACCCAAGCAGTGCTGTCCCACCAATGGGAGCAAACAGTATTGCTCATCCTGCAATCAACATTCATGGTTTGATGACTGATAAAGTAGCTTCTGAAATGCAGGCAAGTGGCGATTATGTCGCATTATGGGAAGTAATTCCTGTAGTAGCAGAAATCCTTACTTCTTGATCACTTAACATCTTTTTCTTTTTATTATTCTGCATGAATTATATTCCGTAGCTCGTTTTGGTATTCTATGGGATTTGAT
>JANQNM010000033.1 GCA_028279625.1 Candidatus Nitrosopumilus sp.
TCTTTGAAAACTGAGATTCCTAATTCTGTTAAAATTACAGAATACATGACTAGTTCATTCTAAATCACCTTTAAAAAAGGTACTAGAATGACGAATCAACTGTTATATTCGAAACTAAGTTCATTAATCAAAGTGGAGCCCAGTCTTGCAACTTCCATAGGTACAATTCAGTTAGACAGACCTGTAATGCTTGCATCAGGAATCTTGGGTATATCTTTAGATGTTTTCAACCGATTATATCGATCTGGTGCGGGAGCAGTTGTTACAAAATCACTTAGCAAAGAACCTTGGGAAGGATATCCAAACCCTACAATCTTTAGTGTCAAAGGTGGAGGTTGGATTAATGCTGTAGGACTTTCAAATCCTGGTGCTCCGAATTTTGCAAAAATGATTGAACCAAACAAAGACGTTCCAATTATTGTAAGTTTGGTAGGTTCTATTCCAGAAGAATTTGAAATGATGATTAAAGCATTTGAAAACTGTAAAGTTACCGCCTATGAACTAAATCTCTCATGTCCTCATGTTGCCAAAGTTGGTTTAGAGGTTGGAGATGATCCTGAATTAGTGAAAAAAATTGTTTCTACTGTTAAAAATACTACAAATACTCCTGTAATCGCCAAGGTCGGTTTAGGCACTACTCATTATCTAAACACTGTTAGTACCGCAATTGATGCTGGAATTGATGCGATTACCGCAATCAACACCGTTCGCTCTATGGCTATTGATGTTGAAACACAAAGACCAATCCTTAGCAACAAATTTGGAGGTTTGTCTGGAACACCAATCAAACCAATTGCATTAAGATGTGTTTATGAAATTTCTTCAAAACATGACATCCCAATCATTGGATGTGGTGGTATTTCAAACTGGGAAGATGCAGTTGAATTTTTCTTAGCAGGAGCATCTGCAATTCAACTTGGCAGTGCAGTAGGTGATAATTGGATTGATGTTTTTGGTGAAATTAATCAAGGAATAAAACAATACATGGAGAAAAAAGGATATTCTACAATAAAGGAGATGATAGGTGTTGCAAAGAAATCATAATCATCCCACTATAGTTACAATTGAAAAAGTAATTGATCAAACTCCTACTGTTAGAACATTGGTTTTCTCAGATGAAGTAATGCCAAATGTTCTTCCTGGACAATTTGCAATGGTTTGGATTCCAGGAGTAAATGAATTACCCATGAGCGTTATGATTTCAAATGAATCTGGAAAAGCTGCATTTACTGTTAGAAAACACGGACCCGCATCAACTGGTTTGTTTAATGTTAAAGTTGGAGAACAAATTGGAATTCGTGGACCTTATGGAAACTCTTTTGATCTAAAAGAAGGAAAACTCTTGTTAGTTGGCGGTGGAACTGGTCTTGTTCCAATGATGAGGTTGTTGACTTTTGTAAAACCTACTGATGATGTTACTGTACTTATTGGTGCTAAAACAAAAGATGAAGTATTTTTTGAAGATTTAGCAAATAGTCTATTAGAAAACAATTCCCACAAAGTAATTGTATCAACTGATGATGGAAGTTATGGTGAAAAAGGCTTTGTTACTGATTTAGTTGAAAAATTGGTTAACGATACTAAATTTGATGGAGTTTACACTTGTGGACCTGAAAAAATGATGTACAAAACAGTACAGTCTGCTCATTCTAGAGGAATATTTGTTCAAGCGAGTCTTGAGCGTATGATGAAATGCGGTGTTGGAATTTGTGGAAGTTGCTGTGTAGGCGAGGATCTTGTTTGTAGAGATGGGACCGTCTTTGATGGAGATCATTTATCAAAAAACAAGGAATTTGGTTATTTTCACAGGAATAAGGCTGGAATTTTAGAAAATTACTAAGTTTAACCAGCAAGGTTTAAAATAAATCATAAAATTATTTTCTTGAAGGGAATGGGTACTCCAAAGATCGTATTAACAGCTGATCGAACTTTAATGTCTCCATATAGGGGGTTGTCTTTGGCCACATTTTTTGGATGCGCACCAGCATTAGACCCTAATAGAGACCCCAAGAGTTTTTGGTACAAAATTCTTGGAAAACAAGTAACTCCAAAGGTTCTGTTTGATTTTATCTGTAATTATATTCCTCACACAAATGGTGTAGCAAATTATGCTCCTTATGGATTAAGAAAATTAGAAGCAGGTTTGCTGCGAGATGGTTTTAGCAGACAAGATGTTGTAGTTGCACATCCTGATCATATTGAAAAATTCATTGGACCTGAAACTCTTGTTGTTGGAACATATGAAATGGATCCTCTTGGTATGGGTCCAGTAACAATGACATTTACTTATGGACGAAAACAAATGTCATACGATGAATTCTATAACGCTGAACTACATCATAGAATTAAAGCTGCCAAAGAAAAAACTGGAAGTAAAGCCAAAGTAATCTCTGGAGCTTCTGGAACTTGGCAATACAACTATGATCCTGAAAAGATTCAAGAATTCGGTATCTATGCAATCTTAGAAGGAGAGCTTGGTGGAATTGCACCAGAAATTGATGGGCATGCTGGAAGATTTTTCAATTATCTGATTAATGGTGACTTTGAAAATATGGATCCTTTCAGAAAGAGAAGTGACTTTAAAGTTAACATTAAAGAATTTGAAAGAAACGGAAAGAAACTCCATGGAAGATTTGTAAACTTTTGGGATAGACCTGACCTTGAAGAGATTCCTGACATTGTAGAACCAAGTATGCACGGAATGGTAGAAGTAATGAGAGGATGTGGAAGAGGTTGTAAATTCTGTGATGTTACATTAAGATCATTAAGATATTATTCTCCTGAGAAAGTCAAAAAAGAAATCGAAGTTAACATTAAGAAAGGTGGTTCAAAATCTGCATGGATTCACAGTGATGATATTTTCGTTTATGGAATGGATCCAAGAACTGCAAAAGGAATGGAACCAAATAGAGAAGCATTAGAAGAATTATTCACTGCAATCATGTCTACAGGTGTTGAACACACTAACCCTACTCATGGAACATTAGCAGGAGCAATTGCTGATGAGAAACTCATTCCAAATCTTTCTAAAATTATCAAAGCTGGTCCTGATAACATGATTGGTGTACAAGCTGGATTTGAAACTGGTAGTCTTAGATTAATTGGTAAATATGCTGATAGAAAACTTGCACCTTACCAACCAGATGAATGGCATTGGGTTGTAAAAGAAGGTGTAAAAACATTGAACAAAGACTATTGGATTCCTGCATTTACTCTAATCATGGGACTAGATAATGATGAAACTCCTGAAGATTCATGGGAAACTATTCGTCTAATCAGTGAATTAGAACATGAACAACCAAATTCAATGTTTACAGCAACTGCTTTGACATTTGTTCCAATTGGTTTGCTTGAAAAATCTGATTTCTTTAATATTGGAAATGAAATGACTCCTGCACAACTTGGTGTTCTATACAAGACATGGCAACACAACTTCAAGTATGGAATTCAAAAATTCATGACAAAGACTGGTGCAAAAGGTCCTCAAAGATACTTCTTTAATGCAATTGCTAGATCTCTTGGTGGTGTTCCATTAGGAGCTATGGAAAGATATGCACGCAAGAAGGGCCATGAGCACGAAAAAGTCATTGAGACTGTCAAAGCCAAATACTGGTAGATTACAAATACATAAATTCACTAATCTGTATTAATCATCATGGCAACTCACGGTTCGCTTACTAAAGCAGGAAAAGTAAGAGGACAAACTCCAAAAGTTGAAGGAAGAAAAATCGTAGGTACTAACTCTAGTCTTAGAAACAAGAGTAACTTCAAGAAGAGATTTGTTCTAGGACGTGTCCCAGGTCAAAACAAACCAGGACAAAGAAGAAAGAAACGATAGTCAATTTTTGTCAAATTTTACCATTTTACGATCATTTTCTAAAACAATACTCTTATAAAGTACTGGTACCGTACCATACGGTATGGTAGAAGATTTAAGATTAGATAGTTTAGAGGGCGTAGGTCCTGTAACTACAAGAAAATTATCCGATGCAGGTGTCCACAACGTCATGGATCTCATCGTCAGAGGTCCAGTTGAAATTTCAGAAATTACTGGAATGGAAAAAGATACCGCTGAAAAAATTGTCAACAAAGCCCGACAACATTTAGTTGAAGGTGGATTGCTTGCTAAAGATTTTGTTAGTGCAAGTGAAATTTACAAACATCGTCAAAGTATTGGTAAAATTACAACTGGCACAAATTGTCTTGATACACTATTTGATGGTGGTCTTGAGACACAAGCCTTGACAGAAGTTTATGGCGAATTTGGTTGTGGTAAAACACAATTTGCTCATACAATGTCTGTAATGGTTCAAAAAACCAAAGAAGAAGGCGGTCTTGAAGGCAGTGTTTTGTATATTGATACTGAAAACACTTTCAGACCTGAAAGAATTGTGTCAATTGCTCAAGCCCACGGAATGGATCCTGAAAAAGTTCTAGATAACATCATTGTTGCACGTGCATACAACAGTGCACATCAAACATTGATTCTAGAAGAAGCAGGACCAATAATCGAAGAAAACAATATCAAACTAATTGTCGCAGACTCTGCAGTTGGATTGTTCCGTTCTGAGTATCTTGGAAGAGGAACACTATCAAACAGACAACAAAAACTAAATCACTTTGTTCACTTGTTGTCAAGAATTGCAGAAACTTACAACTGTGCTGCAATTGCAACTAACCAAGTTATGGCATCTCCTGATGTTTTCTTTGGTGACCCAACTCGTCCAATTGGTGGAAATGTAGTTGCACACACAAGTACCTACAGAATCTACTTTAAAAAATCCGGCAAGAAACGAATTGCCCGAATGGTAGACAGTCCTCATCATCCTGAAGAGGAAGTAATCTTTGCTCTCGGTGAGGCAGGTGTTATTGATCCTGAAGAGGCTGAGAAAAAGACTACAAAAAAGACTACCAAAAAGGCAACAACCAAAAAAGCAAAAGAGCCTGAAGTAGAAACTCCAGCAGAAACCCCTGAAGTTGAAGCAACTCCTGAAACTCCAGAAGTTGAGACTCCTGCAGAAACTGCTGAAGCATCAACTGTAGAATCTACAGTAGAATCTGAATCAGATGATTCAGAACCAGTAGAAGAGTAACTCTTCTCTTTTCCCTTCTTTTGTAATGTTTGAATATCCCTTTTTGAGATTTATTGTGTGACAAATATCAAATGTGTTCTTTTTGATATTGGTGGTGTGTTAGTTGATTGGCACATGTCATGGATAACCTCTGAAATAGCAAAGAGATTTGAAATAAAAGAAGAAGATGTTATCAATTCCTTCCGACAACATCTTCCAAAACTAGATTCAGGAAAAATAAACGAATCAGATTTTTGGAAAAATGTTGGAATAGATACTGACTCATCCTCACTAAAAAATAACACTGAATCATTATGGGATACTTACTTTAGAAAAAAAGCAGTTCCAAATAAGAGAGTAAAAGAACTTAGTACACATCTAAAAGAAAGTGGTTTGACAATTGGAATCATTTCAAATATAGAACAAGTCACTCACAATGTTGTTGAAGATTGGAATATGATTGAACACTTTGAACACAAATTCATGTCATACCAAATAGGATTTTCAAAACCTAATCCACAAATTTATGAACATGTAAAAGAGAAACTCCCTTTTAATGAAAATCAAATGCTATTCATTGATGACAAAAAACTAAATGTTGAATCAGCACAAACTTGTGGCATTGAATCAATACATTTTACCGGATATGAAGAATTGAAATCAGAATTGAATAATTTTGGATTAATTTAGCCTCAACTTGACTCTGGATTTGATTAGATTATAATATCAATTCAGGTTATTACTTAATCATGACTGATTTGTATCGTTTACTTCCAGAAGAGATGGAGAAACTTGTAATTGATATGGGCTATCCTAGATACAGAGCAGATCAAATCTTACTTCCACTATACTACAAATTTCCTAAAAATATTAACGACATTCCACAACTTCCAAAAAAACTAAGAGAAGAATTAGCTGAAGCAGGATATACAATTGGTTCTGCAAAAGAAACTCATCGAGTAGTAAGTGAAGATGGTGATACAACAAAACTGTTGCTGGAACTTGATGATGGTTCTTCAGTTGAAACTGTTCTTATGCAATATGAACCAAAAAAGATTGGTGGACATCCTCGCTCAACTATTTGTGTCTCAACTCAAATTGGATGTGCAATGGGGTGTGTATTTTGTGCAACAGGACAAATGGGATTTGAAACTAATCTAAAAGCTGAGCACATTGTTTCCCAAGTGATTCATTTTGCAGAAATTCTAGAAAAGCGAGGAGAACATGTAACTAATTTGGTCTTTATGGGGATGGGTGAACCGATGGCAAACTATGATGAGATGATCCGTGCTGTGAGACTTTTAACACATGACAGAGGTTTTGGATTAGGTCAGAGACATATTACAATTAGTACTATTGGAATTACATCTGGAATTGATAAACTAGCAGAAGAAGATCTTCAAATAGGTCTTGCAATTTCTCTTCATGCTCCAAACAATGAATTGCGAAAAAAATTAGTTCCAACTGCAAGTCCACATTCCGTTGAAGATATTATTGAATCTGGAAGAAGATACTACAAAAAAACTGGTCGTCGTGTAACCTTTGAGTACGCATTAATGAAAGGAATCAATGATTCTCCCGAAATAGCGACAGAATTGGCAAAACTTTTGCATGGAAATGGCTCTCATGTCAATTTGATCCCCATCAATCCGACTGCAGGTGATTTCCAGAGACCTTCAGAAGATAGTGTACTTGAATTTGAGAGAATTCTGAATAATGGAGGAATAAATTGCACTGTTAGAGTTGAGAAAGGAACTGAGATCTCAGCAGCTTGTGGCCAGCTTAGAACAGATATTGTTGGCTAGAAGAATGATTTTGTCTCCTAAGTCTTAAAATAGGGCTTTCGAAGGTTTTACACTACATGGCAACTAAGAAATCTCATGGTCGTTCACATGGATTTAAGCATAAATCCAGATCTGTAATGAAGAAAAAAGCCCCTAGAGG
>JANQNM010000049.1 GCA_028279625.1 Candidatus Nitrosopumilus sp.
CAGAACCAACTCCTGAAAGTCCAAGAGGTTCTTTACCAAAAGAATCCGCAGAAGAACTTCCACAAGAGTTAGACCTTGCACCAGAACCTGTTACAGAACCAACTCCTGAATCTATTCCTGAACCTGAGGAAGATGCAACCTCTGAACAATTTGCTCAAGTAAGTGAATTACAAAAACAAATTGATGAATTAGAAAGTGTTTTGTCATCACAAATTACATCTGAATCTAAACCATTAGAAGATGAGGATTCTTCTATTGAACAATCTTCAACTGCTTCTGAAATTGAACATGAAATTGATGAATTAGAAGATGTTCTATCAGAAGCATTTCATCCTTCTAATGATGAACCTACTGCAGAACAGTTATCCAAAGTTGAAGAATTAGAAAAGGAGATTGAAAAATTAGAAGCAGCCGATATTGAACACGAAATAATTCAAACTTTACGCAAACAAAATGAAAAACTAGATGAGATTGAACATAAATTAGATGATTCTAAACAGGATGAGTCTAAACCACAAAAACCAATTACTTCAACTAGTGTGCCAGAAGCTTATTGTGTAAAATGTAAGGCCAAAAGAAAAATCAAAAATCCAGAAGAAACTGTGATGAAAAATGGCCGTCCAGCAATTAAAGGAACTTGTTCTGAATGTAATTGTAAAGTATTCAGAATTGTAAAAATGAAAAAATAGTTTTTTTAAAACTGAATTTGTTACATCTGTCCAGACTGCCATGCTTGATTGAATCTTTTAATGGCTTCTTGATATGCTTTGATAGAATCATCTCCAGATGTTTTTAGAAATTTTTCCCATTGCTCATTAAATTTTTTTATTGATTCAATGTTTGTTTCTTTGAAGATATTTTCTATCATCTTTGTTTGCTGTTTGATGTATTCAGGTCCAATTTCTTCCCAGGTATTTTCCCAACTTGAACTGACTTTCTTTAGTAATTCTGCATCTGATTCAACAGCTTTTTGGCATGCGTCATGATAAGTCATCAAAGTATCATTTGTAGCCTTTTGCCATTGTGCAAGAGATTCTTTCCATACATTTAGTGCAGAATTGTAATCTTTCCAAGCCTTTTCGAATTCAGGCTTTTTTGTTGCAGGTTTTGTCTGTTTTTTTGGTTTTGTGGTTTTTTTAACTGGTTTCTTTTTTGTAGTGGTCTTCTTCTTGGCAACCATATCTTAGTTTAAAAACAGTAGATGTTAAATCTTTCAATAATTTTTTAATTTTAAAAAACCATTTTTATTCTTGAAATTTTGATGCTTTAGTAAAACTAGCAGAGTGTTTTTTGTCTTTGTTTTTGAATAATTCATAATGTTTTGAGCACAATTTTCTAGTTTCTCTGAAACTAATTTTCACTGTTTTAGTTGCTTGAAATTTACATTCTGAAATACTACACTGCAATATTGAAACTCTGATTTGTTTAGTAATAAAACTTTGAAATTATATTATTACCCGTGCTAACTTTTTATCATCGCAAAATATTAGAAAAATATGAATGACGATGAAAAAGGAAAACGATTCTTAGAGTTAATTGATGAACAAAATAATCTACAATGGAGTATAATTGCAAAACTTTCATCTCTAATTAATTCAAATTGGAATTCTAGTGATTTACAAAATCAACTTGAAGAATTAGTTAAAAAACATACAAAAATCACTAAAGAACTAAACAGTCTTGATGATCCTAATAGTATTCTATAGTGCAGAGTCTACCATTAATGCTATAAACAAAACTGCCAAATAAGGACTAGAAAATTTAAACAAAGTCCAAGATGCTTTTTCCATAGGTTTTGCAATTACCCAAATAGATAATGCAACCATTAATGCTCCTGATGCAATTGCTGTCCATAGATATACTCCACCTACCATTTCTTCTCCATTTTCAGTAGTTAGGAAGAATGGTGCAATTGAAAATAGTACCATGACAACAGTAGAACCAGCAATGGCTCTTGCAGAAGTTTTTTCTGATTGTACAGCAGTTAACATTGGAACATTTACTTTGTTGTAATCATCCTTGAAATGCAATGTAAGTGCCCAAATATGCATTGGAATCCAAATAAAGACTAATCCTGCCATTGCAAGTCCCATAGTCCATAAATCTGACATTGTTACTGCAACCCAACCAATCATTGGAGGTGAACCTCCACACAATCCACCTAAGATAATGTTAGTTCGTGAATTTCGTTTTAGTCCATATGAATAAACTAAAACATTGTTTAGTAATCCAAATGCAATAAACGCAGCAGCCCATGCGCCTTGTTCCAATGTTGTTGTAAAAGATATTCCAAGTGCTAATACTAATGAAATTCCAGCTAATGCTAATCCAAAATTCCTTGCTTTGACTGCAGGATAGATTCTCTTTGATGGTAGGGGTCTGCCTTTTGTTCTTTCCATTATAGCATCAATGTCTCTATCATGATAATTTGTCAGAGTATTTGCAGCAGCAGAACCTGCAGCAACAGAAAATAACATCAAAGCCCATGTTGCAGGTGAAATTTCAATTCCGTAAATATTAGATGCAGTTAACGCAGCTCCAAATGCAGTAAATACAAGTAAATACCAGATCTTGGGTTTTGTTAGTTCATAATAAACTGCAATTCGTGATTCTGATTTTTGTTTCTGCAATACTAGTCACTATCCTTTGATGGCATATATGGCATTGCTTTCATTCGTGTTTTCATTTCTATAAATGACTCTGATGACTGAATTCCTTCGATTCTACCAATTCTTTCTGAGACCATTTTATGCATCTGATCTAATGATTTTGAATACATAGTTACTAAAATATCAAATCTGCCTGTAACTTCTGCAACTTCTCTTACTCCATCAATTTTAAACAATTCCTCAATGATATGATCTCGTTTTTTTGTATCCATGTTGATTCCAGTTAATGCTTTGACATTGTATCCAAGCTCGGCGTCATTCACAACAATTGTAAATCTCTCAATTAGTTTTCTTTTGACTAGTCGTTTAATTCTAGAATATACAACTGAAGAATTAACATTGATCTTTTTTGATAATCTTGGAACTGAAATTGAAGCATCATTAGATAACTCTGATAAAATTTGTAAATCTAGTTCATCTACTTTTGCCGTTTAAAACACCCGAGTCGATCTAGATTTCTGGTTCTTATAAAGTTATTATTGTAAAAATTGCAAAAAATTATCTAAATTTTGCCTTTTTTGTATAACATCTCTGCTAACAATACTGCACCTTTTGCTGAACCCATCTTCTTGTTATGTGAAAATAACATGTACTTGAGTCCTTTATCAAACAATTCTTCTTTTTCAACTCTTCCAATTGTTGTAGTCATTCCATCGCCAACTGTTCTTTCCATTCTTGGTTGAGGTCTTGTTGGATCTTCATGGAATGCATAGTATTCTTTTGGTGCAGAAGGCAATCCTTCTACTGAGATTGTTTTATTGTAATCGTTGTAAAGTTCTTTTGCTTTTGAAGGATCAATGTCTTCTGATGTCTCTACAAAGACTGATTCAGTATGACCGTCAATTACTGGAACTCTTGTACATGTACAACTAACTCTGATGTCTGCATCTTTGATTTTACCATCTTCTAATTTCCCTAGGATTTTCCTTGTTTCTAGTCTAACTTTTCCTTCCTCTTTTGGAATGTAAGGCAAGATGTTGTCTGTAATTCCCATTGCTGATACTCCAGACTTTCCGCCACCTGAAATTGCTTGCATTGAAGTCATCATGACCTTTTTTGCACCATATTTTTCTAGTAATGGTTTTAGTGTAATTGCTAATCCTGTTGTGGTACAGTTTGGTAGAGGTGCTACAAATCCTTTCCAGTTACGGTTTTTCTTTTGAGTTTCAAGCAATTCGGCTTGGTCATCATTTACTCCTGGAATAAGAATTGGAACATCTTCTTCGTATCTGTATGCAGAACTAGTTGAAACTACCGGCAATTCTGCTGCCATTTTAGTTTCAATATCTCTTGCAGCTTGAGATTCAACTGCTGAAAATACTAAATCTAATTGTGATGTATCAAGCTCGTCAATTTTTTTGACAGTCATTGATTTGATATATTCTGGGATCTCTCCACCTACATCCCACATGATAATTCCTCCTTCATTTCGAATAGCATCAAGATAATTTTTGCCTGCAGAGCGCTCAGATGCTGCAATTTGTGTTACCTCAAACCAAGGATGGTTATCTAAGGATTGAACGAACTCCTGCCCTACAGATCCAGTAACACCTATGATTGCTACTCTTTTTTTCTCCATAATATTGGTAAATGATCGCTTTCAATTAATAATCGTTTTCTGAATTACCAAAACATACTATATCGGCCATTCCTATTTTGAACTGTGAAAATTCAAACCCGATCTTCTATTCGTAGACATACTCCAATCAAACATGGTGGAAAAAATTCTATGAATTTCGAGGAAAAAATACTGGATTTTAGCTCAAATATTTCTCCTGGAGGAATTCCAAAAAATGTGAAATCAATTCTTGGAAAAAGTTTGAAGAATATCGAAAATTACCCTGATAATGACTCCTCTTCTCTCATTTTGAGCCTAAAAAAATACACGGGATTAGATAAGACAAATTTGGTAGTTGGAAATGGAGCCATTGAAATTATCTACAATTTCTGTTTTGCATTTCTCTCTGAAAAAACACCTGTTTTAATTCCAATCCCAACATTTCAAGAATATGAGACAGCATCAAAACTAAACAATTCAAAAATATCTTTTTTTAAAACGATGAATCTTTCAGAAGATCTTGATTCCTTTATTTCTAAAATTCCAAAAAATGGATGTGTGTTCTTATGTAATCCAAATAATCCCACTGGTAAGTTAATTTCAAAAAAAGAAATTTTATCTATAATTAAAACATCAAAAAAACTTTCTACAATCGTTTTTGTTGATGAGTGTTTTATTGAATTAGTTCCTGATGCAAATGAATCTGTTATTAAATATGTTAAAAAATTTGATAACTTGTTTGTCTTGCGTTCTTTAACAAAATCCTTTGGATTACCTGGAATAAGAATTGGATATGGTGCAGCATCAAAACAAATTGTTAAAATTTTACAAAAAATAAAAATCCCATGGAGTATAAACTCACTTGCTCAAGATGCAGGAGTTCTTGCTCTAAAAAATAAATCTCATTTGAACAAATCAAAAGAAATTATTAAAAAAGAATCTCAATTTATAAAAAGTAAAATTACAAAATTAGAAGGTTACGAATGTCAAAACTCATCCACAAATTTTATTTTGATTAAAACAAAACAAGATTCAAAAAAAATTCAAAACCAACTACTCAGACAAAATATCTTAATTCGTGATTGTAAAAATTTTCGTGGATTAAATAACCACTATATTCGTGTAGCAATAAAATCTCATAAAGACAATCTAAAATTAGTAAATGCATTGGAGAGAATTTCATGAAATCTTTAATGATTCAAGGAACATCTTCGGGTGCTGGAAAGACTACAATTGTTTCAGCATTATGTAGAATTTTTTCTGATAAAGGTTATCGAGTAGCCCCTTTCAAATCTCAAAATATGTCAAATTTTGCTTATGTTGAGCACGATTTTGAGATTTCTCGGGCTCAAGCAATTCAGGCTATGGCTGCAAGATGTGCGATTGTGCCTGAACTAAATCCTATCTTGCTCAAGCCTGCAGGAAATTACTATAGTGTTGTTTATCTTAATGGGAAGCGATTCAAGAAAATGCATGCTAAAGACTATTATCAAAAATTTGTAAACACCAAGGGATTCAAGATGGCAAGTGAATCCCTTAAAACTTTACAAAAAAAATTTGATTTAGTAATCTTAGAAGGTGCAGGCTCTCCTGCTGAAATTAATTTACAAAAGTATGATATTGCAAATATGAAAATTGCTCAAAAAGCAAATGCATCTGTATTATTAGTTTCAGATATTGACAAAGGTGGTTCATTTGCTAGCATTGTTGGGACAATGGAACTAATAGAGAAGAAATATCAAAAACTTGTCAAAGGTTTTCTTCTAAACAAATTTCGTGGTGATGTTGATGTATTAAAACCTGGATTTCAAAAACTCAAAAAAATCACAAAATTACCTGTATTAGGAACCATACCTCTAATTGACTTGGATATTCCTGAAGAAGATTCTCTATATGCAAAACCCAAAGATATTGCTTGGACTAGAAAAAATATCTTAAAGATAGATTCCGAATTAGATAAACTAGCAAAAACTGTAAAGTCAAATATTGATATCAATTCTATTGAGAGGATGATAAGATGATTCTAGAATCAGTGATCATATTAGGATTTGCGCTTTTAATTGACTTAATTTTTGGAGATCCAAAAAATAGATTTCATCCAACTGCATGGATAGGTGGATTCATTGCAAAACTTACTCCTGCCTCTAGAAACAAAAACCCAATTGTGGAAAAAATAGGAGGAATTCTAATCATTACAATCACTTCAAGCATTGTTATTGTTTTGTTAACAAGTTTGGAATTTGGAATATCTTTGATAACTACTGATTTTGTTTCAATAATTGTTTCAGTAATTGTAGGTGGATTATTGTTGAAAACCACTATTGCAAT
>JANQNM010000107.1 GCA_028279625.1 Candidatus Nitrosopumilus sp.
TATTTCTCAGAAAAATTTTACAGTATTGCAACCTGATCCACATCGATTTGATGGAGACATGAATGGAATAGGTTGTGAATCCTAGTTTCTCTTTGGCAAGAATGGAATTAGTTATGTGCATCTCGCTCTACTACAAACTTTTTTGAATCCAGTGCAGATTCTGAAATAATCTCCAGTCTACTAATAGGTAAAAGTTCAGTCATATTCTGATAAGTAGAAGAATCTGCAGGATCTTTTGCATGTACAATCTGAACATATACTCGCATAGGATTCCACATTGAGGATTTTTTCTCAATCATTGCCTTGATTTTTGCATAAGTTCCCCCTTGACTCATACCAGAGCGATAAATCCCAATGTTTTCTCCAGATTTATCAGGCTCCTCATAGATACAAATTGCATATGTATCATCATCATTTTCAATAAAGGTAAGATGGACAAGTTTTGGATTCCATGTTTTGATAATTTTAGCAATCTTGGTAGCTTCATCTATCTTGACAAATAACGGAACTGCAATGGGATTTCCAGCATGAGTTCTCCATGCAAGTCCATAGAAATTACTCAACCATGAAAATTTTGCATCAGCCATGTCGCTCTTTAATGATTCGGGTAACTTCTGCAACAAGTTCTGTATCTTTTCTAACTAATTCATCTAATGCCTGGCGATACTCCTCATCACCCCATTTTGATTCAGCAAACATCTGCTTTACCAAATTTACAATATCAGACTTGTTTCTTTGATGATTAATACGAGCATTTTCTAAATTATCCATTCTTTGCTTTCACATCCGATTCCATCTTTATCACCATGGAATATATGATTTAGACGTATTTTTCGTATAGCTGGTTTAGCATTGAATTGATTTTCTCATTTTCATGGTCCCCCCAGGAATCAGATTTTATCCTGATGTGAATATTGGCATCTTCAAGGTTTTTTGTGATTTTTGGATACATCATGCCTATGAAAAATGATTTTTTGTCCAGATGCATTTGTTCAGCTTTGTGCTGAAAGTAGCTCACCCATTCAGCTTCTGCATCTTGAAATGTTTCAATTACTATTCCTTGAATTTTTTCTTCAAATTCTCTATCCAATGATATGATTATGAGGATTTGAGATTTAGATCTTTCTCTAACTATGCAGAACTATGCAGTTTTTTTGAAAATTAAAAATTGATTTTATGTTGACCTTAGGTTAAGGCGTAACTAGTCAGATCTAGTAAATGTGAAAATAGCATAACAAAATTGTGGCATTAGTTCAAAAAAAGAAAGGAGGACCATATTCAAAAAATGACAAAGATAAACGTCAAAAAGAGGTCTTTAGGTTGCATTTTGATTTAGGGTATTCGGCAGTAAAGATTTCAGAGATGATGAGTGTTAATCGAAATACAGTCAATAAGGATATCAATTATTGGTATTCAATTTTGATGGAGGAATGGTATAATTTTAAAATCGAAGATTGGGGAGTAAAGCAGCTTCATCGTTTAGAGTCACAAAGTAGTTTACTCAAAGAATTAGATTCTATTGAAGAACCATCAGTAAGATGTTCCATTAAAAGAATGATTATTGACATTGATTCAAGAATAATGAATTTTGTTACAAAAGTAAAATCTACTCAAAAACAAATTACAGATGAAGTAATTGATTTGTTTAATCATTTTGTAGAAAAAAAAGAAATGAAGACAAAGGTAATTGATGTAAATTCTTTGATGGAAGTAAGTCCTGAAACTGCTGAAAAGATTACAGAATTAATAAGAGAAGACAAGAAAAATAGATATAACATAACTGAATAAATTATTAAAATTTATTTTTTACATTTTGAAATGCCTAAATACTTTAGTATTACCTTATGAGTTACATACTATGGACCATGGAGAGATAGATGCAATTACAAAAAAAGGATTAAAAATTCTACAAGAAAGAATCAAAAAAGCAGAAATTCCTGAGACAATACTTGACAAGAACATAAAGATTGCAACATGGAACATTAGAAAACTAGCTGGAAGAAGAAAAGAAATTTCACTACATTATCTTGCTGAAATTCTATCAAACTTTAACATGATTGCAATTACTGAACTTACAACAAATACAGATGATCTTGAAGAGATAATGAAAATTTTGGGTCCTTATTGGAAGGTGCTTTATTCTGATGTTAACATGGATGCAAAAGGCAACGGAGAAAGAATTGCTTATCTTTATGATGGTAGAATCATTGAATTTACTGGATTAGCAGCTGAAGCTGATCCAATTAGACTAGAGCCTGAAAATGAAGATGATGAATGGGTTCCTGCATTGACCTGGTGGCGAAGTCCTTATCTTGCATCCTTTAAGGCTGGCAGGTTAGAATTTGTGATGTTAACTGCTCATGTAAGATGGGGTGAAAAGCACCATACTGATGAAGAAAAAGAAGAGTTTCGAAGACAGGCTCTTGACAAACTTGCTGACTGGATTGCAGAGAGAAGGAAAAAGAAGCATGTAAAGGGTAAGGACATGATTGTTCTAGGAGACTTTAACATCCCATCAATTGACAGTCCTTTGTTTGATGCAATAATAAAAAATGGACTTAAGACACATGAGGATATTCTTGGTGATAAAGGAACCAATCTTGCACGAGACAAGAGATATGATCAGATTTTTTATCACAAAAAATACGTAAAAAAGATTGAAGAAGCAGGTGCAGTTGATTTTTACGAAGGCGATTATCGGGCATTATATCCAAAAGAGGACTTTCCATCAATGACTCTTGAGAAATTCAAGTACCAAATTTCAGACCATCTCCCATTATGGATTAATATGAATTTAGAATAATCAGTCTAGATCGCTGTAAAAAAGATAAATGATATTATGATGTTATGAATTACCTGACAATAGAAGAATGAATTTCACAAGTTGAAGAATTTCTAGATACAGCAACTAAAGGATTAGATCATAGTACTATTGCATGGTTAAAACAGCAATTTGAGGAGAACATAGGAGATTTCTTAGATGAGGATCCCCATAGTCTAAAAGTTACCATGGTACTTGATGCAAATATAGCTATTAGTACAATTCAGAACTTCGATTCAAAACATAATTCAATTTTACATCATCTAAAAGATAATCCAATGTTTTCCATAATTGCTCCTCCAGTCATTGAAAAAGAAGTATTGAAGTTTATTGAAGATGCTGAAGAATTTTCATTAAAAAAAGAATACAAAACAAGATGGAAGAAATTAAAAAAAGCTATACAGATTAAAGAAATTTCAGATAAACGAATTAAAGAGGCAGCATTAAAAATAACTAAAACTCGCGATCCTAAAGATAACGATTATGTTGCATTGTACATTGAAACAAATTCTAATGCAATTCTAACTAGAGACAATGATTTTGATGATTTTTCTGTAAGAAAGTTTGATATCGATAAATTAGATAAAATTGTGGGTACCTTTCATAGAGGTGTTTACTCTTTTTTTATTTTTCACGATACACTTCCCAGAGTTTTTGAACTGGCAGGCAAAATTGTTGTAACCATCATAAAAAATGCTTTAGGAATTTTATCTCTGATTGTTTCAATAATGAAAAATGTTGCAACGCAGTCAATTGAGAAATTAATTGAATTATTTTCAAAAATTCCTAAAAGTGCTCAAAAAACTATTGGAACTGTACTTTTGATAGGAGGATTACTTTCTTTGATAATACTTGCTTTAAAAGATGATTTACGTGCTAATTTTAGTAAGAAAATTTCATCAATGGTTCAAAAAGTTAAAAAAATTCTTAAAAAAATTATTCACTGGATCGCAAAATCTATTGATGTCTTACTTAGTTTTACTGAAAAAGCTACTCCTTATGGAATTATATCCTTAGAAATTATTACCGCCATACAAGTTAACATAGAAGCGATTTCTAAAGAACTGGAGGAATTAAGTATGGATCCTGCTTCTTATGCATAGTTAAAGAATCAGAATTTCAAAAATAAAAGAAGAGTTAGTTTGCAGGAACTGCAATACCTCTATCAATCATCTTTAGTGCAGTATCGGCTTTGAGACACATTGCCACACCATTTGATGACTTTAAGACAAGAGAATATCCTTCACGACACTCTACTTCAGCTGCATCTACGCCTGCTGCAATCTGAGTTCGTGGAGTAATCCATGCTAGTTGCAAGTCTTTTGCCTTTTCAATGAAATCTTCTCTAAGTTGTTGCTTGTCTTCATCACTCATGCCAGATGCCTTTTCACGGAGTTCAGCCTTGAAGGCCTTCATCTCTGCTATTCTATCATGAATCATAGAACGACGCTCATCAGACATGTTATACTTCATCTTTTTGATGTGGTCTTTGAACTTTATTTTCAGCTCTGAGTGTTTCTTGTCAAGATCACCGTGTTTTTCACGATACTTCATCTTGATTTCTTGCATTCTCTCATCTGAAATATCAGCATGTCCCATAATCATTGCCTTGAGGCGATGAGATTTGTCTGATAGTTTCATGGCTTTGATTTTGTCATGCATCTTGTCTTTCATACCATCATGATGCTTTTTCTTGTAGTCTTCTCGCTGTTCAGGTGTCATAGAGCACCAATCGGAAATTCTATCAAGTTTAGCTACATCAGTAATTTCAGCTGCTCTGTCTGATTCAGACATTGCACATAGTCTATCATAATTCATGTGATGTTTCTTGTTTGCCATTTTGTCATGCATCTTGTCTTTCATTTTCTCTTTCATGTGAGCTTTGTACTCTTCTCTGTGTTCAGAAATAAAGTCACGTTTTCGGTCTTCATCAAGTGAGCAATATCTATCCATTTTTTCTACATGGTCTGCTGCTTTGTCATGTTTTGCAATGTATTCTTTCTTGTCTTCGTCTGTCATCTCACAGTATCTATCTAGATGTGCTCTCATGTCATGTGCATGATCTTTTCTGTAATCATTTGCATATTTTTTGATCTCATGTCGGATTCTGTCTTTATGTTCTTCAATCATCTCCTCAATCTCTTCTCGTTCATCTTCAGACATTTCACAATAGTTTAGCAATCTGTCTGCATATGGAGAGAGTCTTGGATGATTAGAGATTACTTTACGTTTCTCTTCATCTGAAAGATCACAGAATCTGTCAAGCAAATCATCAAGCTCATAATCGTCATGTTCTTCGTATTTGTCATAATCTTTGTATTCATCATGATCTTCGGATTCAGCAAATGCAGTACCTGCACTAACGCCAAACACTAGAACCATAGATAAAACAACGCTTAGAAGTTGTACATTTTTCATTGAACGATTTTGAAGCTTATCGATATAAAGGGACGCGAAGAAAGCCGTCGTAATCATTAAAAGCAATAATGTCTGATTTGATCAGTTTTCCCGAGATACATCAACCTCATCTATGATTTTACGCATGCATGCATGACAGATAACTGATTTTTCAGGCATGTTTCTAATCACATCATGGTCCTGAAATACTGAATCATATGTTGCTCCAATTACTATCTTGTTTGTCCAGACCTCAAAGTCTTCTTTTTTCTTGGAGCAAACAAAACAGTTCATAGTATTTTTGGCGTTTTTATCTCCTTAAGGCTTTGCAGGTTAATATTGAATGAATACCAACTAGTTGTATGGTTCTGCTCTTTATTGCAATTGCAGTAGGTGTTCTGATTCTAACAATACTGATTGTAAAATATTTCAAGACAAATCCAACTGAAGTTCTGGGAATGGATATGAAATGCAAAAGGTGTGGAATGAAGATAACTGGAACATATTGTCCTAAATGTGAAAAAGACAAAAAGACATTTGGGGTATGATCATCGTCCTGTCGTATAAAGAACATACAATATTACAGAAACAACACTACTGATTCCAACAATTATTGCCATCTCTCGTCCAGAAAATACTCCTGCTCTAATACTCATAATGTTTGAGAATGTGTGGTTCTTTTTTAAGATTAGTGAATTTCATCTTTGAGATTTGCAAGTGCCTTTAAGTTACATTCTAACAAATTCATTTCCATGATAAATCCAGAATTAACTAAACTATTAGATTCTCAAGATATACTAGATGTCCTAAAAGATTCAGTTACATATCAATTCCAAAAGCTTCAAGACATTCAAAAGACAACTGAAGGAAGAGACTGGTATGGAGAACTTCCTCAAATTGTTAAAGGCAAAATTGATAGTTACATAGAAGACTATGAGAAACTAGTTGGAATTCTAAAGCAAGACCTTGATGGTATCAAAGCAGAAATGAACAAGGGGTATTACTTTTGGAGACTGGTGCGCTCTGCTTGCAAGACATACCAAACTGACATTACAGAATATGATCATCAGCTAAACCAGGAATTCAACCTCAAAGAGACTGAAGCAATTTCAGAGAATACTGTTCTTGCTGAATGCATAAGGGTACTAGACCAGCACGCAGTAGAGAACCACCAAGAATAGCAGTACCCTTTTTGTATGAAAAAGTGCAAAGAGATCTTGTGAATGATTCAAAGGTTATTCAACGCTCAAAAAACGGACTAGCATACATCATCATAGGAGCATTAATCCCGGTTTTCCCATTCTACCTATTCATATCACACTATCTATCATTAGGAATGCCATTTGCCTGCATTCATTATGGATGGTTTTCTGATTGCGGTCTATATGCAGGAATTTGGCTGGTTACTGAAGCAATAGGACTTTGTATTATCACAAAGGGATTATTTCTTAAATTCAAAAACTAGTTTACGCCTTTTCTGCGAGATAGTTTTTCAGCTGGAAAGTTTGAAGTTTTATCAAATTCTTCTAGTTTCTTTGCAACTGCCTCTCTTTCCTCGTCTGTCTGCTCACGAACGATAACGTCTTCAGCATTAGTAAAGTTCCTGCATGTTTTGCACAACCATAGAGTCTCTTTTTCTGTCTCGTGATATTCAGGATATCTCCTGTCACTGCACTGCTTGCAAAATAGAGGCATGATAATCTTGAAAATAATAGGCAACTTAAACATTTGAGAATCATTTCTTCTTTGGTTTTTTATACCAAAAACAGCCTAGATTAGGCGTGACTAGATATCACAACAAAAAGTCTGTCGGCCTTACAGCTATCATGGCTCTGTTCGTTCTAATGGCGATGGGAGTCAATGATGTGTTTGGAGATAACGAACCAGATAGACTAGTTCACGAGTTTGGAGAACTTCTAGAAGGAGTAGAGACAGAGATTCTAAAGGTCCCAGCAGACACTAGACCTCTAGCTGATACAACAGACACTATGCAAACAACAAAGATTCTCTCAGACATTGCATATGTTGCATCCTTTGATGAAGTAATTAGAACACAAATTCTCTAAAGTACTCGTATTCCCTAGTGGAAACTAAAGAGTACAAGCATTTTATTTTTCATTAGCCTGTGCTCTGCTCCCAAATTTTTTTTTTCAGAACAAAAGATAAGTGTATAGTAATTTCTTTTATAGAAAATCACACAATTATTTCATGTTAACACAAGAAGACAAAGAATTTGCAGAAAAGGTAGCAAAGTGGGCACAACTAATCGGAATTAATCTAGACAGAGATCCTGAGCAGTTGTAGCATTTGAACACGCATTTTGTTAAGTAAAAAATTTGCAAGACAAGCCATGAAATACATAGGACAAACAAAACTACCATACGGAATAGTATTTCACTATTCTAATAGCTCTGGAAATGTAGAATCTTGTTTTATTGAAGAGGATTCTACTCAGAGTATTTTTATTGACGGCAAACAAGAAAAATTTGTTTGCCCTCAATAGTATCTCTAAACAAAAAGATTGCAAGCTGCAAAAAATGTCCAAGGCTTGCAACATACATTCGTGATGTTGCAAAAAACAAAGTTAGACGTTTCAAAGACGAAAAGTACTATGGCAAACCACTTTCAGGATTCGGAGATGTCAATGCCAAATTACTCATTGTAGGATTGGCCCCAGCTGCTCATGGAGGAAACAGAACAGGAAGAATGTTTACAGGAGATTCTTCAGGGGACTGGCTTGCAAAAGTAATGCACAAGCATGGATTTGCCTCAATTCCTACCAGCCAGACCAAAGATGATGGCTTGAGGCTCAAAAATGCCTACATTACAGCAGCAGTCAGGTGCGCACCACCCCAAAACAAGCCTACAAGAGAGGAAATGGAGACCTGTTTTGGTTATTTGGAGCAAGAAAAGACCATTCTCAAAAATGTGACAACTGTTCTGTGTCTTGGAAAGATAGCATATGATGCTGCCTGCAAACTATACAAAGTAAAGCCAGAAAAGTTTGGACACAACAAATTATTCCGATATGATGACATACAGATTCTAACATCTTATCATCCATCAAAACAAAATACACAGACTGGCAGACTAACTTGGAAGGATTGGTCTGCAGTATTTGCAAAAGCAAAGAAACTAAGCAATACTTAGATTCATCAAACTCCTATTGATATTATGAAGAAATGTGAATGCAACATGTGTGATTGTCCAAATCAAATTGAGGAATACGGACACAGATTCGAAGAAGCAAATGCAATTGCAGAGGCCAATGCTCAAAGAGATCCTGACAAAGTATATTCTATAATTGATAACATTTGTGAGTCATGTGAGAAAGGTCAACATTCAGGACAACCCAGTTAAGCAAACTGGTATAGTGATTGTATTCCATTATAGATTACATTTTTGAGTGTATTTGCTAGATTAACAATGACATTCATCTGTTCTTTGATTATCATGTCTTTGTTTCGAAGCTCATTTTCTAATTCGGCAACGCGTTTTTCTAAATTCAAAACTCTATCTGAAACTATTCCATCGTTAAGAAATGAATCAGAAAGATTTGTTTGGATTGGTATGTCTAACATTATTTCATGTAGTTTTTCTGATAGAACTTCTTGTCTATCATTATTGCTATATTCCCATAAAGGATCATTGTACAATTCAATACAACCTGAAACCATTTGATTATTCTTTTGTAGTCTAAATGTTGCTTCATCTAAAAATTTGTAAGAAGAAAACCAATCATCACATCTCTGTAAATTTTGTATTTTGATCTTGTTCTCGTTTAGTGTTTTTGTAGTTAAGGGATTTTCAACGTATAGGCTTCGTATTTCAGATGCACATTTTCTTTGGTTTACTGTTTTTTCAGCAGCAGTCATCTCTGAATCTTCAGCAATTTTTGCCTCACATGCCAAAATTTCCTGCCTAATTTTCTGTTCTTGATCATCCATACTGATATTTTGTGCGTAAACAGGCACAATTGAGACTGCAAAGAATACCATCAGGAGTATAGGCAGATATCGCATTGAACCTATCATAGATGCTTTGCATATAACCAACACGTAGAAATTATCAGTACGATCTAAATACAAAATTTCCAAAATCATAACGATTGAGAGCTGTCACCAAACAACTAATCGTTGATGGTCTTAAGTTCCAATCTAAAATTTAATCAGCAACCTTTATTCCAAAACTAGATTCATTAGAATTGTGAAAGAGATTATCTTTGTTTTAGCTTTGTTTTCATTATTTCCTGTTGCATTTGCTGATGTTTATCCAGAACTAGGAATCAAAGTAGAAACTGTAGTAAAGGATCTTAGCATTCCATGGAGTATTGATTGGCTTCCAGATGGAACTGCTCTATTTACTGAGAGAAATGGAAATCTAAGAATCATACAAAATGGAGAGTTGCAACACGAATCAATACTTTCACTTGGTGTTGGAGGAGTTGAAGGAGGACTGTTAGGAATTGCAGTTGATCCAAATTATTCAGAAAATAATTACATCTATCTATACTACACTTACAATGAATTTTTATCAACAATAAACAAAGTTGTCAGATATCAATTTTCAGAGGGAGTAATCACCGAGGATAAAGTTCTCATTGATGGAATTCCAGGTGGGCCATTCCACGATGGAGGAAGAATTCAGTTTGGACCAGACGGTAAACTCTACATCACAACTGGAGATGCAGGAGATCCTAATCTTTCACAAGACTTGAATTCAGTTGCAGGAAAAATTCTCAGAATTAATTCAGATGGAACAATTCCAGATGATAATCCATGGAATGATTCTCCGGTTTATTCCATAGGACACAGAAATCCTCAGGGAATTGATTGGGATGAGTCAGGGAATTTGGTTGCAACAGAACATGGCCCATCTGGATGGAGAGGTTCAGCACATGATGAGGTAAATCTCATAATTCCAGGCTCAAATTACGGCTGGCCAGATGTGATTGGTGATGAAATTCTTGAAGGGGCAATCAATCCAATTTTGCATACAGGAGATGATACATGGGCGCCATCAGGTGCAGAGTTTTATGATGGAGATAAAATCCCAGACTGGAGTGGCAAGTATTTTGTTGCAACTCTGAGAGGCTCTCATTTGCACATGATTGATTTTGATTTAGAAAACAACAAAGTAAATTCACATGAAAAATTATTCCAAGATGATTTTGGAAGACTACGAGATGTCCAAACAGGACCTGATGGTTATCTGTACATCTTAACTAGCAACCAAGATGGAAGAGGATTTCCAAATCCCGGTGATGATAGAATTCTAAGAATTGTTCCATTGACTGATGTGATAGATAGTTTCGAGGATTGTGTTGCAGCTGGCAATCCTGTAATGGAGTCTTATCCACGACAATGCAGAACACAAGATGGATTACATTTTGTGGAAATAATTTCTCAGATTCCTGAATGGGTTAGAAACAATGCAAAGTGGTGGTCACTAACACAGATTTCTGATTCAGACTTTGCATCAGTACTAGAGTATCTAATCAAACAAAACATCATAGTTCTCAAAGAAGGAATTACAGTTCAAGGAGATTCCCAATCAAGCATTCCATCATGGCTTAGAGAAAATGCAGGTTGGTGGAGTCAAGGATTAATTTCAGATGATGAGTTTGCAAAAAGTATCCAGTGGATGATCAACAACGGATTCATCAAAATTTAGTTTGTAAAATCATGGAAATAAAAGTTGGATGTACTGGTTGGAGTTATCAGGGATGGTCTGGTACATTTTATCCAAAGAAACTCAAAAGTTCTGAATGGCTCAAATACTATTCTCAAATTTTTGACATTACTGAAATTAACTCCACATTTTACAAGATACCAACACAAGAGATGGTAAGAAAATGGAATGAAGATACCCCAAGACATTTTAGATTTACAGCCAAATTTCCATCAATTATTACGCACGAAAAGAGGCTTGAGAGGGTAAATTCTGAGGTTTTCTCTTTTTTGTCTTCACTTGTTCCTATACATGAAAAAGTTTCAGCACTCGTATTACAATTGCCACCATCACTATCATTTGAAGAGGCAAAGCCAAGGTTATCAGAACTCTTCGATTGTTTGCCTGATGATTTTCTATATCCAATTGAGGGCAGACATGAATCATGGTTTTCTAGCGAGGCAATATCATTTCTCAAAGAAAATAATCATTGCCTAGTTTGGAATGATGTAGCAGGAGTAAACAATCCAATGCCAATTACTGCAAACTATCTTTACGTGAGATTGATTGGAGATCGTTCTATTCCAGATTCAGAGTTTGGAAAAGTTACAATTGACAGAAAAGATTCGATTGTAAATTGGGCTAAAAGACTAGAAGATATTTCTGATGTGCCACTTGCAATGGTGATGACAAACAATCACTTTGAAGGATTTGGTCCTGCAACAGCAAACACTTTGAGAGTGCAGCTTGGAAAAAGAGAATTAATCTGGGATGAGAAAAAGCAAAAGACATTAGGAAATTTTTAGAAAACAGAAATTCTTCAATGTGAAGGGGAGCATTGAAGAACCTCCGTGAACCATCCAGCCAAACAATAGGATGTACAGTAATTAGGTCGTTTTTGATATTTAAGGCAACGGAGTAATTTGGCTAGTGCCAAGTCCAATTGCTTCACTAAAGTAATATCCTGACAAAATTGTTCCAGTAGACCAAACACAAGAACCAGCAAATGTATACAACAAGAATTTAGGAATCTTCATTTTCAACAATCCAGCTGGAACTGAAATCATCTCCCTCATTACTGGAACCATTCTTCCCAAGAATACTGCCTTGTCACCATACTTTTCAAACCAGACTTCTACTCGTTCTAATTTTTTCTCTGAGATTCTAAAGTGTTTTAGATATCTAATCAGAACAGCTCGTCCTAGTTTGAGTGCAATAAAGTAAATTGATGATGTTCCAATGGTAGCACCAATTGCGCCAAGAATTATCATTGGAATCAAACCTAATACAGAAATTCCTTGCTGCGATGCCAAAAATCCAGCAGTTGGAAATACAGCCAAAGTAGGAATTGGCGGAACTACTGTCTCAAGTAGTGCTGCTAGGAAGATTCCCTCATAGAGGTGATCTCCTAGAAACTCTGTAATCCATACAATAAACGAGTCAAATGGCTCCATTTGCTTCTGGCAACGAGATCTCACTAAATTAGTTTACGAGTAAAAAGTCTGGGTGTATTTTGTGCCTAAAAATTAACTTCTATTGATGATCTTGATCTTTCTGCTTCGAATTACATCTAGTTCATGCTCTAGTTTTGAAACTTCATCTGAAGATGCTCCGCTATTGATCTTGGCTCTAATTGCCTTTTCATCTGCTCTTAGTTGCTCTAACTCTTCAGAATCAGCCACGAGAGTGAAAAAAACCATAGATAATTTAAACATAATTGGTACAACCACCAAACAAAATCAAGGTTTTAAAAAAACTTTGAATGTATCAGGTTTTTTTGCATGCTCTAGTGCTTCAGAGAATTTCTCCAAAGGAAATGTAGAATCGATCATAGAATCAACTGATACAATTCCAGTTGCAAGTGCATCTATTGCTGGTTTGAATAATCCACAACGAGAACCAACTATAGTGATTTCATTTATTATTGTTGGAGTCAGATCCAAGTTCTCCCTTGATGCAATTGTTGATTTTAAAATTACAGTTCCACGAGGTCTTACTAGTTTCATAGTGTCTGAAAATCCAGAGTTGCTTCCAGTGGCTTCTACTACCAAGTCAAAGTTTTGCTCATCACTTTTTTCAATTCCAATCTTTGTTTTGATTTGAAATTTCTCCAAACTGTCAAGTTTGCTTTTGTGTCTTCCAAAACAAACTACGTCAGGACAAGACAATTTCAAGACTTGCGCAATTAGTTGTGCTAGTCTTCCATCTCCAACTATTGCAACTCTCCAACTAGAATCTAGTTTTACTTGTTCTTTGATTTCAAATGCAGCAGCTAACGGTTCAACAAAAACTGCTTGCTCATCAGAAATAGAATCAGGTAAGACATGAAGATTTTTTTCTGGAAGGGATAAGAATTCTGCAAATGCACCATTTCTATTCAATATTCCAAGTACGGTTCTGTGAGGACAGTGTCGCTCCATACCTTTAGAGCAAGCATCACAATTGCCACATCCAGCATTGATTTCACCTACTACTCTTTTTCCAATCAATTCAGAATTTGCAGATTTAACTACAGTTCCAACAAATTCATGCCCCAGAATTCCATTATAGGACATGTAGCCTTGCAAAATCTCCAAATCAGTACCACATATGCCTGCCAAATTCACTCGGATTAGAGATTCGCCAGGTTTTGGGTCTGGATAGTTTTGTTCATAAACCATCTTTTGTCCATCAAAGTAAGTGGCTTTCACAAAGTTCATCATGATGCATCTAATTTTAAAATAATGAAATTTCCAAAAAGCAAAAGCTTGATCTTAAATAATTTAGCAAACTAGAACCATCATGCCAAGAATTTCACACTTTGATATTCCAGCTGATGATCCAGAAAGAGCACAAAAGTTCTACAAAGAAGTTTTTGATTGGAACTTTGAGAAATGGGATGGACCAATGGACTATTGGTTAGCAAAAACTGGAGCCGAAGAGCCAGGAATTGATGGAGGATTATCCAAGAGAATGCCAGGACAATTAGGAATGACAAACACGATTAATGTTCCATCAGTAGATGAATTTGCAAAAAAAATCATGGAAAAAGGTGGTCAGATGATTGTTCCAAAGATGGCACTCCCAAAAGTAGGATGGATTGCACAATGCTCTGATACTGAAGGAAATATCTTTGGAATCTTTGAGACTGACGAGAAAGCAGAGTGATACCATAGAGTTTTCACGAGATTCAGGCTTGAACTCTGATTTTGTAAAGAAATCTTTGCCTGATTCAAGAAGAAATTATACGTGTTTTTTAAAAATCTCAAATACAAAATTACTATTGTGCGAACAATATTAGCAGCATTTACAGTATTTTCATTATTTTACATAATGATGATTCCAGCCAATGCAGATGTTACATCATTTTCATTAGAAAAGAGCTTTTACACAACTGAAGAGTATTTCAAATTTGAAGGAATTCAAGATGGGAAAGATACGATTTATGTCATAATTCGAGATGCTGGTGGAAATTTCAAAGGTATGTTATCCGACCCTACACCTGATCAAGGTGAATTTTCAGTGATTCCAAGACCTGTGTCAAATTTCTTTGCATCGACTGGCACCTATAATGCCACGGCATTTACAGATAAACAAAAAGAAGGAGAAGGACTAACAATAAAGATTGAATTTGATGGACAAAAAATTTTTGAGACTCCAGATTTTGTTCTTGTTCTAAAAGCAATACCAGATGTAACAATTGATGAACTCAAAACAGTATCTTTTACAGTAGGAATCACAGATAGCTCAATAACAGATGTTGTATACAGTTTAGAAAAAAATCCTCCTAGTGGTGCAACAATTAACTCAAATACAGGGAAATTTACATGGACTCCATCAAGTTCTCATGGAAATTCACCAGGAGCAGAATACACATTTGACATTGTAGCAACAAAAAATGAGCAAGTAGATAGAGAGTCAATTACTATCACTGTAAATGAACCAACTGCATCTCCAACAAAACCACAACCAGAACCTGAACCACAACCAAAAGATGAACCAAAAGAATTAGGTCTAGCATCATTTGTTGATGAGACTAAAGATCCGCAAACTTACATTGATAGATACAACAATGAAGCAAGTTACAAGAAATGGTTTGATGATAACTATTCAGAATATGATTCAATTTATGAGGCAGTTGGATTAGAAAAGCCATTAGAGATTCCAGCTCCATTTGTGGATGAGACTAAAGATCCACAGTACTATGTTGATAGATACAATAATGAAGCAAGTTACAAGAAATGGTTTGATGATAACTATTCAGAATATGATTCAATCTACGAAGCAGTAGGACTAGAAGAACCTAAAGAAATTGCACCATTTGTTGATCCAAATTTGGATCCACAGTATTATGTTGATAGATACAATAATGAATTGACCTACAAAGATTGGTTTGATAAAACATATCCGGACATTACAATCTTTGAAGCAGTTGGATTAGAAGAACCAGTTGTTGAGGAACCAGTTGAGGAAAGAGAGTTTGGAGAATGTGGTGAAGGAACAGAACTAATTGGTGATACGTGTATGATTATTGATAATTCTGAAGGCGGCGGTTGTCTAATTGCAACTGCAGCATATGGAACTGAAATGGCATCACAAGTTCAATTCTTAAGAGAAATTAGAGACAACACTGTAATGAGTACAGCATCAGGAGCTTCCTTTATGACAGGATTTAACCAATTGTACTATTCATTCTCACCAACAATTGCAGACTTGGAAAGAGAAAATCCAATGTTCCAAGAAGCAGTTAGAGCCTTTATCACTCCAATGATTTCAACATTATCCATTATGACCTTGGCTGAAGATGGTTCAGAAATTGAAGTTCTTGGATTAGGAATTTCAGTAATTGCACTTAACTTGGGAATGTATATTGTAGCACCTGCAATCATAGTATTCAAAGCAAGAAAATACATTAGAATTTAACAAAAAAACTAGCTCAAGGCAATTAAGCAAAAGAGTAGTGAAATTTATTTTCTAATTTAATTATAAATCGGCACAAATGAATTGTAAATTGGAAAAAAATATCATTTTTAGTATTTTATTAGTAGTAGGCATAGCCTCAATCCCTGTAGCCCATGCAGACATAGAATTTTCATTCAAGTTTGGAGAACTTGGTACTGGAGACGAGGAGTTAGATAATCCAACAGATGTCATTGTAAAAAGTAATGGAAAAAATATCTATGTTGTAGATAACAACAATAACAGAATTAATGTATTTGATGATGATGGTGATCATGATTTTGAATATGGAACATTTTGTAACACTGCATCAATTGAAGATTGTAATGACAATGCAGATGGAGCAGACGAAGATGGAGATGGACAGTTTAACAACCCAATCAGTATTGCATTAGATGTTTTTGGAAAATTCTTTGTAACAGATACAAACAATGAAAGAATTCAAGTCTTTGATGATGATGGTGAATTTCAATTCAAATTAGGATCATCAAATAGTGGAGACGATGAATATCTTGGAGAAGCCAAAGGAATAGTTATTCATGAGTTCTCACGAGAAATTTATGTCTCAGACATTGAAAGGGATTCTATTTCAGTTTTTAATTCCGCTGGAAGTTTCTTGTTTAAGTTTGATGAGTTTAATGGAAATGATGATTTTAAAAATCCAACAAATATGATTATTGATAACTCTAATGATATTCTATATGTTACTGATACTGGGAATGACAGAATTGTAATCTTTGAATTAGTTACTGGTACCACTTGTCCAAGTGGAACAGAAAAAGTAGTTGATGGAGTGTGTTTTGTAGAAGAGTTTGGTTCTACAGGTTCTGATGAAGGAGAGTTTGATGATCCAACAGGACTTGCTTTTGATGAAGACAATGATTTACTTTTTGTTGCTGATACAGATAATGATAGAATTCAAGTCTTTGAAATTGTAGATGGTATAACATGTCCAAGTGGAACAGAAGAGATAGTTGATGGAGTGTGTTTTGTAGAAGAGTTTGGTTCTGCAGGAACTGGAAATGGAGAGTTTGACTCTCCAATGGGAATTGCAATTGACCAAACAAATGATTTGCTTTTTGTTGCTGATACAGATAATGATAGAATTCAAGCATTTGATCTAGATTCAGGTCCAGCAATCCTTCTTCCAAACTCTCCTAAGAATCCTGATGCATCACCAATTTCGCCTTCATCAGTGATACTTTCGTGGGATGAGCCTGAATTAGATGAAGAAGTTCCTGAAATATCAGGATACAAAATTGAATACAGAAAAGGTTCTGAAAGTTATCAAGTCATCACTGAAGACACAAAAAGAAAAGTTACATCATTTATCCATCAAAGTCTAGAAGAAAATGAGTTATACTCATACAAAATTTATTCAATTAATTCAGAGGGAACAAGTACCTCTTCTCAAATTGTCTCTACAAAACCAACACATACCATTACTCCTGCTGGATTAATTGCAACTGCGATATCTCCAAGTCAAATTAAACTTTCATGGTTTCCTCCATCAGATACATTTGGACAAATAATTGGCGGTTATGAGATTAAACGAGAAATTATTCCTAGTGTTTATGATTCTGTTGGAAATACAAATGCAGGTACTAGAACATTTATTGTTTCAAACTTGTCTACAGACAAAACTTACACTTATGTTGTTACTGCAGAAATAGGATTTGGCGCAACTGGGGAATCAAATCCAGCTTCTGCCACACCAAGAGAAGACTCTACAGATACATCTGAAGAACCAATTACATCGACTGCAGTAGAAGTCACAGTATCTACACCACCAATAAAACTAAAGGCTTCAGTAGAATCTTCTACTTCAATTAATCTCACATGGAGTGAACCTGTTGATAACGGAAATTTAGAAATTACGGGATACAAGATTGAAGTAAAGAAAGATGGCGGTTCATTTAGTACACTAGTTTCAGATACAAATGACGCAGAAAGATCATACAAGCACACAGGACTTGTAACGGATTCAAAATACACTTACAGAGTTTCAGCAATCAATGTAGCAGGAACAAGTGAGCCATCAAATGAATCATCAGCTACACCAAAGATTACTGGATTAGAGATTAGTCCACTAGGAAAACTAACAATTGATGAGGAGAAATATCTCTCATTTACAGTCAAATTGACAAATAGTGCAATCAAAGACCCAGTTTTCAGCCTAAAAAATGCACCATCAGGCTCTAAAATTATCTCAAATACTGGATTGTTCACATGGACTCCTACAAGTTCTGAGGGAGGAAAGACATACACCTTTGATGTAGAGGTTAGAAAAGACGGTATGTTTGATTCCCAATCAATTTCCATTACAGTAAATGATTCCGTCAAAGATTCAGAGCCAGTAAAGGGACCCGAACCAATTACAGAACCTGAACCCGAAGAGTTAGGAATTGCATCATTTGTTGATGAAACAAAAGATCCACAGACCTATGTTGACAGATACAACAACGAGGCAAGTTACAAGAAATGGTTTGATGATAACTATTCAGAGTACGATTCAATTTACCAGGCAGTTGGATTAAAGGAACCAACTGAAGAACCCAAAGTTGAAAAACCAAAAGAATCAGAACCAGAAAAGAAGTATGGATATTGTGGTCCTGGAACTAAACTAATTGATGGAGTATGTACAATTGTTCAAAAGCCAGTGCAAAAACCATGGTGGCACTTCTGGTAAAAGGTAAGTTTTAATCACAATATTATTTCACATTCTTCATGGGAAAGCTTAGCAGAAACTTGAGAATTTGTGGAGATTGTGGAATTGTATATACTTCTGTTAGCTTTACAAAATACATCGATCAGTGTCCTATCTGCAAATCAAGAAGATTTGAGGAAATTCCAATAAAGCAAGAAGGCGACTAGTTTTCAATTAGATTTTTTAGTAGAATGGATTGTTGATGATTATTGTCTGACGATCCTGAGATTGAAAAGATAAAGCAAAGAAAGCTTGAAGAGATGCTCAGACAGCAAAATCAGCCTCAAATTGAGCCTGGAATTACAGATTTGAATGACTCTAATTTTGATCAGATAATTTCAGCAGAGAATCCAACGCTAGTTGATTTCTGGGCTGAATGGTGCGGACCATGCAAGATGATGCATCCAGTATTTGAGAGTCTAGACAAGAAATATCCAAAAATAAAATTTGCAAGGGTCAATGTAGATAACAATCAAAACATAGCCATGCGTTACCAAGTTCAGTCCATTCCTACATTTATCATGTTCAAAAATGGATTAGTTGCTGATCAGATGATGGGAGCAGTAGGAGCACCTGGAATTCACATGATCTGCAAGAAATATTCAGATCAATAAGCATATGCTGCTTCTTTTTCTCTTTGAATTCTAACTATATCGTTTAGAACTTCTTGTTCTTCAGTAGATAGTTTATGCATGAACTTGTTTAGTAGCATCTTTGCTTCATGTGATGGAGGAAATGTATAGTATACTTCTTCTTCAAACATCTGTCTTCCAATTGTAACATCTTGAACAGAGCATGCAACTTCTTGTCCAGTTTTAGCTTCAGATACAGTTTTTTTCTCATGTTGCAATTGATGTATGGTTCCAACCTTTCGTCCTGACATGTTCATAAATGGAATCTTGTGTTTTAGAGTTCCAACATCAATTCTAATTCCAAATACTGCAGGATTGTTGTTACGAAATACCATTCCTTTCAAGAATGTGAATTTTGAGATTGGTGTTAGTTCAGAAAATATTGCGTCTTCTTCATGTGCAGTGTCTTCTTCAACCCATGCGTTATAGTTGTCAATCAAACTATAGATGACCTTGTCCTCAAAGATTTTGATGTGACTCATTTCAGATTCTTCTCTTGCATCAGGTAGAACTTTGACATTAAATGCCAGAACTATACCCAAGTGACGGTCTTTTTCCTTGATTGCCTTTGCCTCCATGATATCACGTCTGTTTACAGGACCAATGTCGGCTTTGGCAACAGGAACTTGTGAGCGTCGAAGCATCTCAACTATTGCCTCAAGAGAGCCAATTGTATCACATTTGAGGATAATTCCATTAGTTTCAGTATCAATGAATACGGATTTCATCTCTGACTCGATTTGCTTTGTATATTTCTCAATTTGAACATCATTTGACGCAACATAGAGTGTACTTCCTGGAAGAACTCCTTCAAGTTCTGGTGATGCAATCTTTAATCCAGCTGCAGCTTCAACTTGAGGAACTGGTTTGAATTTGTCACGAGGATCTCGCATCTCATCAAGAGGTTTTGGTAAAAGCAGTGCCTTGGGTTTTGTAACAATGACACTGTCTCTTTTTGCAACAACAATGCTATCATCTTTTTTGATTGTCCCATCTATCAAAATGATGTTAGCAGTTTGTCCTAGTCCAACCTCATCATTTACTTCTAGAACAATTCCACGTGGATCTTTTTCTTCCTGATCCAGTCTCTTTTGGAGATATTGTTGTGTTAATCCTACAAGGACACTTAGTAATTCAGGAATTCCTACACCAGAACGTGCAGATATTGGAACAATGGCAATTTCAGATTTGAAATCCTTTACTCTGTAAAATGCTTCAGATTGGTATCCCAAGATTGAAAGTGTTCCAACGACATCGTAGATCTTTTGATCCAAGTCAGTTTGAATTGATGCATCTTGCTCTTTGATTGCTTTTGAGATAAATGGAGTTTCAGATTTTCTCCATCCTGAAATCTGATCACATTTGTTTAATGCAACAACAAAAGGAACTTTTCTGCTTTGCAAAATTTTCAAGCTCTCATTTGTCTGTGGTTGGAATCCACGATTGACATCAACTACAAGAATTGCAATGTCAGCTGCAGAACCACCACGAGAACGCAAGTTAGTAAAGACTTCGTGTCCTGGAGTATCAATAACTAAAATTCCTGGAACTTGATTTTCAGATTTTTCAAGTTGCTTGTAAAGCTGACCACATGTCTCTTTGATTGTTTCAGTTGGAAGAAAGCTTGCACCAATGTGCTGCGTAATTCCACCTGCTTCTCTGCCTTGAACGCCTGTTCCACGAATTCTATCTAAAAGAGATGTTTTACCAGAGTCTACGTGACCTAGAACTGCCACTATGGGCTGACGAATTTGCAAATCAGATCACTCAAATGCTACCCTCGATTCGTGATCAAAACTTTCTTGTGAATCTGATGCGTGAATAATATTCTCACTAAATCCTAATCCAAAGTCTCCTCTAATGGAACCAGGTGCTGCTTCAAATGATTTTGTTGCACCAATCATTATTCTTGTAGTTGCAATTGCATTATTTCCTTCAATGATTGCTGCAACTACTGGACCTGATGTGATAAATGATGTCAATTCACCAAAGAATGGTTTGTCTTTGTGTACATCATAGAATTTTTCAGCTTGCTCTTGTGAGAATGTAAACATCTTTAGTTTCAAAATTTTAAATCCTTTTTGCTCAAAGCGAGTAATTACTTGTCCAGTTAGATTTCTTGCTACTGCATCTGGCTTTACAATGAATAAAGTTTGTTCAGTCAATTTAGTTTCTTCTAATTCCGCCTTTGACGTACTTTTTGGTCCACTTTAGTTTTCTTGGATCACGTTTTAGTTTCAAATAGTTTTTCTTGCATTTTGCTGAACAAAACCATAGAACGGTTCCATCATTTTTTGCAAGCATTGTACCAGAACCTTTTGGAACAGGTTCGTCACAGAAATTACATGGTTTAACTAAAAGACTCATTTAAACACCTACTTGATCTTCTTTGCTTCTCTCTCTGTTTCTCTTAGCATGAGAATTTCTCCCATTCTAACAGAACCTTTTACGTTTCTTGTAAGAATTCTTCCTTTATCTTTTCCAGTAAGAACTTTAACTCTAACTTGAATAACTTCACCGGCAATACCAGTACGTCCTACGATTTGTATAATTTCAGACTGAATTACTTCTTCAGTTGTAGAGCTCATTCAGATTTGCCACCTTTAATTTTAGAAATGGATGATACAACTTGGTCTACAATGTGCTGTGCATCACCAGCATCCAAAATTGCTGCAGCGGCAGATGTAATGTCAATTCCTAATGACTTGCCTAATTCTTGCTTGTTTGGCACAAATGCATATGCTGCACCTTGCTCCTCACATAGAATTGGAAGATGAGCTACAACCTCTGGTGGTTCAACATCTTCGGCGATAACAATTAGTTTACTGGTACCACGTTCGATTGCCTTTGTTGCCTCATTGGTTCCTTTCTTGACTTTGCCGCTTGTAGAAGCTACTCGGACGGCCTCTAAGATAGGATTTACGAGGTCTTCTGGCGTCTCAAATTTAACATAATATGATTTTCCCATACTTCGTCACCCTAAGGTTCATTCTCCATTCCCTTCATCCTTCGGTTTGGTTTTAAAAGTGTTATCTGGAGATGATTGATTTTGTTTTTTCGATGTATTTGGACATCATTTGGTCAAGTTTGTCTTGACTTTCAGCTTCGGCATAGACTCTAACTATTGGTTCAGTTCCACTAGGACGGATCATTACCCAATTTTTCTCATCAAGTGTTATCTTGATGCCATCAGTGGTATCTGAATCAGGATATTCTTCTTTTAGTGTAGAGATTAGTTTTGGAGCATTTTCAGCCGAACATACAACCTTGTCTTTTGTAGTATATGATGGAGGTAATGAAGTAATATTTTCATCAAGTGGTTTGCCAGACATTGCCAAGAGTTCAAGCATTAATGCAAGTGTCATACATCCGTCTCTTACTTGATTATGTTTTCCATACATGAAACCACCATTTTCTTCAAATCCAATTAATGCATCAGTTGGAACCATCTTTCGTGATACTTCTACACTTCCAACTTTAGTGCGAATCACTTTGGAGTCAAATTGTTCTGCAAGTGTTTCAATGTTTGAACCAGAATTCAAACAAGTAACTACTAGTGAGTTTGGATTTTTTTGCAATATGTGTCGTGTTAAAACAAGTGCAGACTTGTCACCAGTAAGTAAATTTCCTTTGTTATCACAAAAGATACTCCTATCACCATCTCCATCAAATGCAATTCCAAGATCACAATTGTTTTCAATTACAGTCTTTGATAGCTCAGACAAGTTTTGCGGAGTTGGTTCAGATCCTCGTCCAGGAAAACTTCCATCAATGTTTTGATTTACTAG
This sequence comes from Candidatus Nitrosopumilus sp., assembly GCA_028279625.1. GTDB lineage: Archaea > Thermoproteota > Nitrososphaeria > Nitrososphaerales > Nitrosopumilaceae > Nitrosopumilus. The sequence goes on from JANQNM010000107.1 coordinate 22,954, forward strand.
AAATGTTTTACAGTTCAACAAAGAACAAAAGTCAGGTGCTGCTACTGCTTGAGCACCGTTTCCTAAATCCAAAGCAACCTTGAAGTTTTTTGATTCTATTAGTTTAGAATCAACTTGAGAAATAATTCCCTTCATGTAAACATCAATTGCTCTTTCCTCTTTGGTTGTGATTCCCCAGTTCTCAGGTTTGCCAAGCCAAGATTTGTTCTTGTAGATTTCTTCAATTACTAATTCATCTTCGCGTGAAATCTCTACGCCATCTTTTGCAGCAGGTTTGATTCCATTGTATTGAGGAGGATTGTGAGATGCTGTAATCATTATTCCACCTGAATATCCTAATGACTTTACAGCATATTCAAGACATGGAGTAGGAACAATTCCTGCAACATTGCAATCAAGTCCAATAGAGTTTAGAGCAGAACTTACAATTTTACAAATAACTGGACTTGAATCTCTTCCGTCATATCCAATTAGAATGGGTCCTTTCTCAAAGTAAGTTCCAATAGCTAAAGTCATGTCATGAACAAACTCTAGTGTAAAGTCTTCATCAAATACACCCCGAATACCGTTTGTTCCAAAAAATTTTGCCACGACATTATTCAATAATAGATAAATTTGTGTTTAATGGCAGTCCCGTTGCGGGAGTCGCCCAGCCTGGTCAAAGGCGTAGGGCTTAGGACCCTATCTCTTAGGAGTTCGTGGGTTCAAATCCCACCTCCCGCACCACAAAATTTTCTGTGAATGATTAATAATGAGAAGATCCTCAGCAAACAAGTCATGAAAAAGACAACAGTTGGAATTACAGTAGTAGGTAAAGACAGAGAAGGAATTGTAGCTGCCTTTACAAATTTTGCATTCTCTAAAGGTGGAAACATTGAGAAAGTAAACCAAAATGTAATCAAAGGTCTTTTTGGTATGTATCTTGAAGTTTCATTTACAAAATCAGTTGATGTAAAAAAGTTTGATTCAGACATTCAGAGTCTAGCTAAAAAAGAAAAGATGGATGTTAGTACTCATCACGAAACAAATTCACAAAAAAACATTGCAGTGTTTGTAACAAAAGAACCGCTATGTCTTGAGACTATACTAGATAATGCAAAGTCACTAAAAGGAAAGATCTCAGTTATTGTTGGTACTGAAAAGACACTAGAACCAATTGCAAAAAAGGCAAAGATCCCATTTGTTGCAGTAGAAGAAAAGAGTCAGGATAAAGCAGAAGAGAAATTAATTCAAATCTGCAAAAAATACAACATTGACTTGATCTCACTTGCAAGATACATGAGAATACTTACACCAAACTTTGTTTGGAGATATCCAAATAGAATTGTCAACATTCATCCATCATTGCTTCCAGCATTTCCAGGTGCATTGGCATATGCACAAGCATTTGAGAGAGGAACAAAGATCATTGGTGTTACATCTCATTACGTTACAGAAAACTTGGATCAAGGACCAATCATATTCCAAGATTCATTCAAAGTTGATCCAGATGATTCCCTAGAGGAAATAAAGAAGAAAGGACAGAAACTTGAAGCTGATACACTAGTCAAAGCAATGAAGATGCATCTAGAAAACAAACTAGATGTTCGCTGGAGAAAAGTTCACATCAAAAAGTGAATTAAATGTCAGAAATCAAGACCCAGTTTGATCCAGTTCTAAGAAAATCAATTAAATCAAAAAGACAAGTTGCAGTAATTCCTGTAGGCTCAATTGAGCAGCATGGACCACACTTGCCAATTTCTACGGATTCAGATATTGTAACTGAAGTAGCAACTAGAATTGCAAAGAAGAACGGCTATTTGCTTTTGCCAACCATAACATATGGAGTATCATACGAGCATGCACCATTTCTGAATCTCAGCATTAAAGAATCGACTTTGCGTGCAGTAATAACTGATCTTTGTACATCTCTACAGAACAACGGAATAAAAACAGTCTTTGTGATAAATGGACATCATGGAAATCTAAAACCACTCAAAAATCTTGATTTAAAATTAAAAAAGATTTCAAAAAACAAACTCAAAGTATTTGCGTTTTCTTACTGGCATTTTATGGAAAGAGAGTTTGATCATGCCGGATTTGCCGAAACTTCATTGATGTTAGCCATTTCAAAGAATGTCAAAATGAAATTAGCAGTTAAAGGACTAATCACTGATGGAATGACAAAACAAGAGATCAAAAAGATTGGAAGATTAGCAAACAAGAATTTTCCAAAAGCAACCAAAAATGGAATTTGGGGCGATCCTACAAAAGCAACAAAAAAAGACGGACAGAAGATGTTAGCTGAAATCGTCAAAAATCTTGGAAAAAAGTGTCAAACTTGCCTCACTGGGCGTAGCTCATAGTTTCACCATTGAAATTTTAATATAATCCCTCAATATCAAAGCCAATAAGTGGTATAATGTCCGTAGATATGGCAGTAAAAGTACTGGATGAGAGTATCAATCAAATCGTATTGATAAAACTCAAAGGTGGCAAAACAATTAGAGGTAATCTACTTGGTTTTGACCAACACATGAACCTGCTACTCGATTCTTCAGAGGAGATCCCCGCTGAAGGCGAAACAAAGGCTCTTGGAACAATAGTTGTCAGAGGAGACAATGTCGTTATGATTTCTCCTCCACCAGCACAAAATTAGGTGATTTGAATGGTGAAAGGTACAACTTCAATGGGTGGTTTTACAAAAAAGAAAACTCACATCAGATGCAGAAAGTGTGGCAAGAATGCGCTTCATAAAAGAAAAGGCAGATGTGCAAGTTGTGGATTCCCAGATGCCAAAATTAGAAAATACAATTGGATTAAACGGTATACGTAGATGCAAGAGATTGCCCTTATTCTTAGTTCATTAGCAGGTGTAGCTACAGCGGCTGCTGTAAGAAAAATGCCAAGAGACAAAAATCAATTACTTTCACTTGGTGCTAGCTCACATATCAAAAATCAAATTAATTCTCTAAAAATTGAAAAAGATATTCTAACAAAAACAATTTCAAGATTATATCAAGCAGATTCAGAATTTTCTAAAATTCAAAAAGACAAACTCTTGTTAAAGTACCAACATCAGTTGGGAATTGTTTTAGCTAAACTAGAAAAATTAGAACAAGCAAGTCACCATCCAGACTTGGGCCCAGTTGGAGATGGTTTGATTACTTTAATGGATCAAAAACTATCAAAGCTTGATGACAGATTGTATGAGATCTCATCGAAGATGGCAAGTGCAAAAACAGAGACTTCAAAGATCAAAGAATCAGAAGTAAAGAAACAAGATGTAAAACAAAAACCAAAACCATTCGACTTTGATGTTCCAAAACCAACAACATCAAAGACTGAACCAGTTTCAATTCCTGCAACAAAATCAAGACAATCATTTGAATTAACAACTCTAACTAGTGTTTCAAGAAAGGAACCAAAATTCCCATTATTTGAAAAAGAAGAGGCAAAACAAGTCATAAAACCAATGCCACAACCCAAAATAATTCAGACTGAAATCCTACAATCAAAAGAGGAGATTGTAAAAGAAGTTGCTCAGCCAAAGCCCAAAGTCGAAGACAAAATTGAGATAATTCAATCAGTTGCTCCTAAACCAGAGCCAAAATTAGAGACTAAACCAGACCTAACAAAAGAAGTTGCAAAGATTACAGAGCACAAAGCACTTCCACAACCAGAACCTAAAGAGAAACCAAAACCAACAACACTTGATGATGACTTTGATGATGATGGAGATGATTTGGATAAAATCAAAGGCGACATCATGAAAGTTCTCTCAAAGCTTGACCAAGCTGAGGTAGAGTAATTGTCCTATGATGGTGCCATCAAGGCATTATCAAATGATGCACTAAAGTATGTCAAAGATTATTCCATAATTGGATTAGGAAGTGGAAGAGCTGCAACTGCATTAGTAAAGTCACTTTCAAAATTAATTGAAGTAAAAGATTATCACATTGTTGCAATTCCAACATCATTGCAAATCAAACTAACTGCAGAAGAAGGAGGAATTCCTCTTGTAGAAGCTGATCAAGTTGGTCACATCGATGTTGTCTTTGATGGTGCAGACCAAATTGATTCACAAAAATATGTTATCAAAGGTGGTGGAGGAGCTTTGCTTCGTGAAAATATTTTGTTTGGTATGGCAAAAAAAATTGTAGTGATAGCAGACAAAACAAAATTTGTAAAAAACTTTACAAGAACTGTTCCAGTTGAGATTCATCCACTAGCTAGAACAGTAGTTACAAATACAATTGTAAAATTAGGAGGCAAAGTGAAAGTCAGAACACTTGACAGAGGTTATCCATTTTTTACTGAAAATGGGAACATTATCTTAGATTGTGATTTTGGAACAATAAAAAATCCTAAAGCATTAACTCAGAAAATCAAAGCAATCCCTGGAGTTTTAGAATCAGGAATATTCTTGAGAAAGCCTGATGTCATTTACAAGGCTAAAACAGGCGGAAAATTCGATATTTTATAGAAATTTAGTCACAATCTGATTAACGGAATTGTTTTTTCCTTTAGTTTGACGTATCGAGAAGAGCTCCTTAACTGTGTTTTACAGCATGGACAGTGTGACCCATCATAAACAAGGAAGACCTCGCATATTGAACATCTTTTTTGGCCATTCTCATAACGTCCTCCATTGGAGGGCTTTGTTGCTTTGTAATTTTGACAAATGGCACAACTGCATGGCATTGTATTTCAAAAAAATTCTACATAGATCATTTTTAAATATTGATGAAGTGATGATATGATGAAATTCTTATAAATTATTGTATGATCCGGTTTAAATTTGAGTTGCGAATACGAAAGTAATGCAGAAAACATTTGCAATAACATTACTTGCAATATCACTAATTGCAGTAATGATGGTCGGAATGCAAATTGAACCTGTTGAAGCAAAAAAAGCACAAGGAACTTCTCAACAACAATATGGAAGCGCAACAAAACACATTGTTTGCGGAGATAGATTATGTTCTGAAGTAGGAAAGGATGTAGCTCTAAATGTTTCAGGAGATACAAAACATCTGAGACAATCAACTCATGATGACACTATGAAGGAGCATGGTGAGAAGAAACACAGTGATTCTATGAAGAGTTATAGTGACAAAAAATACAGTGCTTTATCTGAATCTATAACAGGTGCTGTTCTCAAAAGCAATAATTTTGATAGAACATCTGGTACAGTTACAGTTGTAATTGACGCATATGAAGATGGAAAAATCAAGATTGACATACCACAAATTAACACTGTAGACATGGTAATTGTCGATGGTGAGGAGTGGGATGATGCTTATGTTTATGGTGACACAGTCAAAGTGTATTTCTACGCAGGTACTGAAAAAATTGAAATCATTGGAAATTAATTTTCCAAATTTTTAATTTTTCTTTTAATAATTTTTGTAACTAATACTAGAAATATACTTGAGTAATTAATGCAATATGGGAAAAATAGTTCTTTACAGTGATAAACACATTCAGGTTTTTGATGACAAGATTAGATTCAAGTCTTGGGTTTTACCATGGGGCAAAAAAGATGTAAAGTTAAAACACATTCGAAAAGTTTCAGAAAAAAAGATGGGACTGTTTACAGGAAGATTAAGAATTTCAGGTTCCAATAATTTCCGAGATTGGTTTCATTTTGATGCCACTAGACCTGCAAAGAATAAAGCCATAGTTTTAGAAACTGACTTTAAAATTTACAAAAGATTATGGATTACACCAGAAAAGCATAGTACAGCATTAAGCATTCTAAAAAAACTAGTCTAGAGAATCACATATTTCTTGACAATCTTCTAATGTGACTCTTGTCGTTATTTACTGCATAGTTTAGTGCTTGTTCCATTTCTTCTTTGTATTCTTGAACATTTTTTTGATTTTTCTTGATTACCTCACACTCTTTAATGATTGGCAGTTCTCGAAAATTTTTGTATTGTTGATACGTAACCGTACATGTATAGTATTTTTTATCATCTTTGAACTTGTATTTGATTTTAAATGGCAATTATTATACACATAAGGTATGAAAGTGGGATACTTATGTAAATGTAATTTAGAATTCAAACATCCATTTTTCTAAAATTCCCAAATCAGGGAAATCTCAAATCATGAGACAAATTGAAACCTGTCTTCTTTGTATCCTTCTTGTAGTTTTCCCTCAATAGGAATTCGTTTTCCGCAGAAATTGCAGCAATTATTCTTATCAAGATGCCATTCTCTAATGTTAAAACCAAATCTATTCACAACAATCTTGTTGCATCCAGAGCAGTAAGTGTGCTCCCACTTGTGTCCTGGAACGTTTCCTAGGTAGACATACTCTAGTCCAACATCTTTTGCAATCTGATAGTGTTTCTCCAAAGTCTCAACAGGAGTGCTAGGATAATCCATCATTTTGTAGTCAGGATGAAATCTTAGAAAGTGAATTGGCATCTCTGGTCCAAACTCATCTAAAATGAATTTGGAAAGTTTTTTTGCATGTTCCAAATCATCGCCAACCTTTGGAACAATCAAGTCAGTTATTTCTACATGGATTTTTGTTTTGTCTCTAATTTCCAATAGTGTATCAAATATTGGTTGGGGATCTGGAACTCCAATAAATTTTCGAGTAAACTCTTTTTCTGCACTTCCCTTAAAATCAACAGTTATGCCATCAAGAAATTGATTCATCATCGAAACGGATTCTGGAGTATCATATCCATTTGAAACAAATACGTTAAACAATCCTTTTTTTCTTGCAGCAATTCCACAGTCTTTTGCAAATTCAATGAAAATGGAAGGTTCGTTGTACGTGTATGCAATTCCATGTGAACCATACTTTATTGCAGTATTGACAACTTCATCAGGAGTCATGTCAATTCCTTGAACTTCACGTCTCTGACTGATATCAGAATTCTGACAGTATCTACAAAGCCAATTACAACCAGTTGTTGCAATAGAGTAAACTTTACTTCCAGGATAGTAATGAATCAAGGGTTTTTTCTCAATTGGATCAACATGACCAGAAATTACTTTTCCATAGGCGTAAAGTTGTAGTTTACCATCTTCATTTCCTCTAATTCCACATAATCCAATCTGTCCTTTTCCAATCTCACAGTAACGTGCACAAGCTGTGCACTTTACTTTGTCATCAGGAAGTTTTTCATAAAGTTCAGCTTCTTTTCCGAGAATTGCAGTCACGCTTTTTATGGCAATTTTATGTATTTAACAGGTATGACAAAATCTCAGATTTCAGATTCAGATGGAATAGAACTAGTCAAGATGGCAAGAAAAGCAGTTACCGAGTTTCTAAACAAAGAAGCAAAAATTTCAGATTCAGAATTTAATTCTAAATTTGATTTTAGTTCAGGAGTTTTTGTTACATTAAACAAAGAAAATGACCTTAGAGGGTGTATTGGTTATCCAGTTCCAGTAAAGAAATTGTATGATGGTTTGATTGATGCGGCAATCTCTGCAGCAACAAGAGATCCAAGATTCCCGTCAGTTACTTTTGAAGAATTAGACAAGATAACATTTGAGGTAACTGTCCTTACACCACCTGAAGAAATCAAAGTCAAAGAACATTTGGAATATCTCTCACAGATCAAAGTTGGAAGAGATGGATTAATTGTTGAAAATGCATTCACATCAGGATTGTTGCTACCTCAAGTTCCAAAAGAATATGGATGGAATGAAGAAGAATTCCTAGAGTACACATGTCAAAAGGCGGGTCTTGAAAAAGATGCATGGAAAGATGATTCTACAAAAATTTCAAAATTTCAAGGAGTGATTTTCAAAGAAGAAGCACCAAACGGAAATATCATCAGAGAATCATCTGATGATCTTTTATAAAATAAAATGCAAGATGAGTTGTGATTAGAAAACCAGTTGTTGCAGGACAATTTTATCCAGGAACAAAAGATGAACTTGAAGCGAGAATAAATCATTGTATTTCGCACAAATATGGCCCTGGAATTGAACAATTGCAAACCGATGAGAAAGTTTACGGAATAATCTGTCCTCATGCAGGCTATGTTTACTCTGGTCCTACTGCATGTCATTCTTACAAAGCAATATCATCTCAAAACCCTGAACTTGCAATAATTCTTGGACCAAATCACTTTGGAGTCGGTCAAGACGTAGCAACTATGGTTGATGCTCAGTGGGAGACTCCTCTAGGATTAGTCGAAGTTGATTCAGATGCTGCAAAAGAAATCTCTGAAATTTCAAATTACATCGAGGTTGATGAGTTTTCTCATTCACGAGATCACAGTCTAGAGGTCCAAGTTCCTATGTTGCAATCAATGCTTTCAAATGAGTTTAAGATTCTTCCAATAATTTTACTAGAACAAGGCTATGAAATTGCAAGAGATGTTGGTAATGCAGTTGCTGAAATTGCAAAAACACGAAATGCAATCATTGTTGCATCATCTGATTTTACTCATTATGAAGAAAATTCGTTTGCACACAGTCAAGACAAAGCACTGATTGAACCAATCTTAGATCTGGATGTAGAAAGGTTCTATGAGGTTTTAGTGGAGAGGAGAGTTACTGCATGTGGGTATGGCGCAATGGCATCAGCAATGATTGCATGCAAAAAACTAGGTGCAACTAGAGGAGAGTTGTTAAGTTATGCAACTAGTGGAGATGTTCAAGGAGATACATCATCGGTTGTAGGATATGGCGCAATAAAATTCGTATAATGATTATTTTTTCCCAAACTTTCCACGCAATGGAACAAAGACATAGTTTGGTTGATTTTTAATTTCAACAATTCCATTTGGAGTCTTTTGTAGTAATACAAGCGATTGAATGGAATCTCCTACTGGTGCAACAACTAGTCCATCATCAGCTAGATGATCAAGGATAGGTTTAGGAATTTCAGAGCATGCCGCAGTGATAATTATTCTATCATATGGGGATTTTTGTGCGTATCCCTGGCTCCCATCATCTAAAATTACTTGAACATTTTTGATTCCTAATTTTTCAAGATTATCTTTAGTAAATTCTACAAGTTCAGGATGTCTCTCTACAGAATAGACTGTTCCGCTTCCAACCAAATACGAAAGAATTGCTGTCTGCCACCCAGAGCCAGAGCCAATCTCTAAAATTTTCTGACCCTCTTTGACATCAAGCCATTCAGTCATTCTAGTTACAACTCCTGGTTGAGAAATTGTTTGGCCATTCATTATAAACACCGGTTCATTGTTGTATGCTCTATCTATTTCAGATTCAGGGACAAACTCATGTCTAGGGATATGTCTTAGTGCAGATTCTACTTTATTGTCAGTGAGAAACCCAGATAGTTTTATGACAGAAATTAATTCATCTAGTTTTATCTGAAATTTTTTGATGTTTTTCATCAGTGTGAATGGCAGTTTTTGTGATTTAAACCCAATTTGTTATTTTAAAAACAAGTTGATTTCTCTTTCTACTAATTTTCCGTGTCCTAGTTTTCCAACTACTTCAAAGTCTTCAGCAACTAGTTCTCCTCTAACAATTGTTTTAACAGGCCATCCCTTGAGAACTCTTCCGTCATATACACAATAGTCTGAATTGCCACCAAACAAATCAAATGAAACCTTTTTTTCTTTTTTCAAGTCAATCATCGTCACATCAGCATCAGAACGTGCCTCAAGGGTTCCTTTTCGAGGATACATTCCAAAAATTTGCGATGCATTAAAACTAGTAATTTTTACAAATTGCTCAAGAGAGATTCTGTTTTGGTTTACGCCATCATTTAGGAGAATTGGCAGATTGGTTGAAATTCCAGGAAATCCTGCAAGGGCATCCCATACATCATCTCCTCCAAGTTTCAAGTCCAGTTGGTTGGCTACATGATCTGTGCCAATTGTATCAATCTGGTTGTTGGATAATCCATTCCATACAGCTTTTTGGTCTTCATGTGATCTAATTGGAGGCATGACTTTGGCAAGGTATCCTTGCTGGTCCTCATAGGATAGTGTAAGGTAGTGAGGACAAGTCTCAACAAAGATTTTGGTGCCAAGTTTTCTTTCCTCCTCAATTTGTGCAAGAGCTTTTGCTGAACCAATATGAACAAAGTAAATTACACAATCATAATCACGTCCAAACTTTGAAACTGTCTTGATGGCTTTTGCTTCATATTCTGGAGAACGACTCTCTGACCAAACTGATAAACCATCTTGATGTTTTTCTTGTGCAGTTTTCATTGCACATCCACAGGATTCGTAATCTTCTGCATGGACTAATACAGGACAACCAAGTGAAGCTGCAGTCTTTACAGTTTGTTCTACAATTTCATCTGTTACATTGACATTTGCAGCAACTAATGCGGATGAATTTGGTGGCATATCCATGTAAACATGACCAACTTCTCCGCCAAGATTCATGTAAATTTTAAATGATGTAACTCCCTTCTCAACGCAGAGATTCATCTCTTCAATTTGTTCTGGAGTAAAAACAGATGCATGGATTGCATAATCAATATAGTGATTGGCAGCTGATGCATCAAGCTGTTCTTGTAATGAATTAGAAAATGGATCACCTAGTCTTAGCATTCTCATCATAGTAGTAATTCCACCAATTGAAGCTGCATGAGATTCAGTTTTTGCTGCATAATTAATTGGAGAGTAAACTCCATAGTGAACATGAGGATCCATTGCACCAGGAACTGAAATCAAACCATTACCATTGATTTTATGATCACAAGCAGGAACATCAGTTGTAAGGCTGACAATTTTACCTTCATCAATTACAATATTTTTGTCCACCATTCCTTGTGGTAAAATAACATGTGAATCAGTGATTATGGTATCATAGGTCATCAAAAAATCCGATACGTTTCAGACTATTATGCGTTGAGAAAATGAATAAAAATACAACTCCAAGAGGTAAATGTGAGGGCCGGTGGTTTAGGGGTATAATGCCTCGTTCGCAACGAGGATGTCAAGGGTTCGATTCCCTTCCGGTCCACTTTCCAGAAACTATTATAGAGTAAAACAAAATATTGATTCCATGGAAGTATTTGACGGCAAAAAAGCTGCACAGGAATACATGTCAAAACATACACTTGCTTTCTCAACACCAGAACTTACTCTAATGAGATTTGCATTTTGGTTAGGTGATTCTGTTCCAGATCCAAACAACAAAGGAGAAGGAATTCCAAGAATGATGACGTTTATGACAGAACAAGACTTTGAGCCAGTTTTGATTGATGATGAAAAATATGAACCATCAGGAGCTGTCTTGAGTTCTGCTACTTATGGTAATGCATACAAAGAAGAGAAGACAGACGGAAAGTTTTGTTCAGAATGCGGTGCAAGTCTTTCAGCTACTGCAAAGTTTTGTCCCGAATGCGGTGCAATGCAAGAATAAATTATTTTTAATTTCTATTTTTGAACCTTAGCTCCACACTTTGTGCAGAACTTTGCATTAGGTCGAAGTTCAGCTCCACATTCAGAACATACATTTTCACTTTGTGGTGCAACAGTTCTTCTTGGCATAAGTGACGGATCCGGTGATGGTAATGTTCCAACATCATTAAATGCTTCTTGTGCTGAAACAATTCCTGGTGGACCACCAACTGGATTTTGTGCAGTTCCAGAACGAGGTGGCATTCCCATTCCGCCTGCCATGCCTCCGGCCATCATTCCAGGTTGTCCCATTCCAGGCATCAATCCAGGTGATTGTGTATTGCCCGAACCAGAGCCAACAGCTTTTCTTAATTCAAAGATTACTTTAATTGCTAGAAATTCTAGAGCAGAATATGCAACAACATAATCACCAAGTTTTTGGAAAAATTCTTTGTCGCTTAATTTACCTTGTTTGTACATGTTGTTTGTATCTAAAAATTGTTCATAGTATCCTTGTGATTCGTTAAACAAGCTATCAAGCTTGTCAAATAACATGTTTAGTGTATCTACTTCACCAAATGACATGATCTATGTCGATTTTTGGAATATTAATTACTTTAGGAGTAAAAAAGAGGAAAAACTTTGGAGTTTATGCAAGTGCTCTGTCAATCATGCCTTTGTATGATTCTTTAGATGCAGCACCTACTTGTTGGCTAACTATTTCTCCTTTGTTAAGAAGAATTAAGGTTGGAATACTAAAGACGTTGTATTTTGATGCCAGTTCATTGGCCTCATCTACATTAACCTTGACAAATTTTACTTTGCCTTCATAGTCATTTGCCAGTTCTTCAACTACTGGACCTACCATTCTACATGGACCACACCATTCGGCCCAAAAGTCAACAAATACAGGAATGTCAGAATTTATGACATCTACTTCCCATGATTTTGCATCTGAAACTTGTGTGATTCCCATTATACAGTTGCTTGATTAATCATCCCTAAAAACGTTCACCAGAATTACACCATATTTTTTGGGGGAAATTAATTTTTGATATATACTTAAATGACGTTCGATCAAATCTGAGATATGAGTTCAGAGCTTAGACTAAAAAAATTAAGAGGTTCTGGCGGCTATGTTATGGCTAATGTTACTGATGAACAACAGATGAAAGGCAATTTGGGTGGACCTGATCTGTTTTTAGCACCTATAGGCAGATTAGATTCTGAAAAAATTACTAAACATTTTTGCAATACTTGTGAAAAAGAAATCGAAGGAGCCCCAAAGATAGAGTTTGAGAATCCTAATGAAGAAGTTGCAGAGAATTTAATTTTAGCAGAAAGAGGACAATACATCTGTACTACTTGTAATGCAACAATTGCAGAATATAGAGAATTTAAGAAACAAGATGAAGCAGGAGACATTGGAGTTGCAAAACCATTAGAACCTGCTGTTGAGAGCACACCGCAACCAGCAGAGCCAACACCACAAGTACAATCACCTCCAGCTGCAGAACCAGTTCAAGAAACCACACAACCAGGGCCTGCAACTTCTGTTAGTTCAATTGAAGGAAGGGCAGTTTATGATGAAAGTGCAAACAAGATTGGTATTGCAAAACAAGTGGGAATTGATTCTAATCAATCAATGGTTCTAGTTATCACTAAAAATGATGGAACAGAAGGAAGTATTCCTTGGAGTAACATCAAAAAAGTTGGAGAAGTCGTTCTTTTAGGAAGTCCTGAAGTAGATGCAACACCTGAAAGTCAACCAGGAAAGTGTCCTGAATGTGGATTTGTAAATAAAGAAGGTTCCAAGTTCTGTGAAGAATGTGGAGCTAAACTCCAATAGTTAGCAAATTTAATCAATAACACTATAGGCGATAAAATAATTGGCAAAAAAATCCATCTCAAAGGGAGTCATTAAAGATATTGTTATTGTAGGAATCGGTGTTTTAGTTATTTGGATTGGTCTTCAAGTAGCGTTTGGGACACAAAATCCATTTTATGTTGTAGCAAGTGGAAGTATGATTCCAGTTTTAGAAGTATATGATGTGTTGATAGTCCAAGGACATGAGCCGTTTGAAGATATTCAAATAGGAGATATCATTGTGTTTGATCGGCCTTCAGATCATAATAGAGTGATTGTTCACAGGGTTGTGTCCATAATTGATGAAGACCCAAAGACAATTAGGACAAAAGGAGATGCAAATCCAGCCTCAATTCCAGGTACTGACTTTCCAATTACAGAAGAAGAATACATTGGAAAAGTTGTATACATTATGCCACAAGTTGGATACATAACACAGTTACTAAAACCGCCCATAAACTATGTCATAATTGCAATTGTAATTGGAATAATGATTGTAAAACAAATGTCAAAGAGGAAAAATGAAAAAGAGTTGCCATTCTCTGATCCTTTAGATTCTGATAATCCAGGTACAATTGACGAGTTTTCAGATCTTGATAAAATCAAAGAAGATACTGAATATTCTGAGGATTTAGAAAAGTCTGCCATAAATGATGAAGAGAAAGTCATTGAAGAACAAAAAGACGAATCTATTGAAGAAAAAAAGGATGAATCTGTCAACGATGACAAGACAGATGAAAAAAAATCTGAAGACAAATAATCGCTAAAATTCAGGCAAACAGGTTCACATTATGCTTAAGACAAAGCAATAGATCGTCCTGTTTGCTTGGTAGTATAATTACGTCAATTTTACTAAAAAAGGATCCTCAGAAATTATCAGTTCTAAGAGTAGTATCACTTATGAAGAAGAAATTTTCTAAAGAACAGAATCTTTAGTTTTGAATACTCGTTTAAAGTATTCATCTGATTCAACAGGTTCTTCAATGTCATTTTTGATTCCAGCAAGATTCTTTGCCAAGTTTTTCTTGTAACCTATTTGCATCTGTCTTTGAATCTGGATTCTCTGTGCTTGTGGAGAACCTGCACCATGCATTGATTCAGTAAGATAACCAACTGCATTTCTTCCAAGAGTCATGTTTTCAATTAATCTAAGAATTCTCATTCTATTTTCAACATCAGCACCTTTTCTTCCTGCCAAGTATTTTTTGAGAAGGGGTCCTGCTTCTGGATGTCTAAAGTCTTTTTCTGATGGAAGAGTAACTACTAACCCACCAGCAATATCTTGTGCAAGTCGACTAATTTCATATGGGAATCTAGTAACATTATGTTTGCAAACTTGTGCAAGCATATCATCATTTAGATAAACGCCTGATTTCATTTTCTGTCCTTGATGAGAAGATGCAATTCCTGCTGCAAAGATTGTTTCATTGAGATGAGTCATTTCAATAATTTTGTCTTTAATGTGAGAAACTTTTGGAACGCCATTGTAATCTGCAACTGTTGCTGCAGCTCCAATTAGTACATCACCCAATCCTGTTTTGCAGACATAACTTCTTCTATGATAACAAGTAAAACGTTCAACTAACATTGATGCAAATTCGTATTCTCCATGCATGAATACCATATCCCATGGAATGAAGACTCTATCTAAGATGATTAGTGCTTCTTGGCCTCCAAATTTTGCATTTCCATCATCAATGTCGCCTTCTTCCATACTTCTAGTATCACAAGATTGTCTTCCGTAGATGTAGGTAACACCCTTTGCATCAGCTGGAATTGCCCCAACAATTGCCCAGTCTTTATCTTGTTCTGTTAATCTAATAGTTGGCATTAAGATAATCCAGTGAGAATTGATACAACCGGTTTGATGTGCTTTTGCTCCAGAAACATAAACTCCCTTGTCATCTGAATCGACAATTCGAGTAAACAAATCAGGGTCTTCTTGTTCAGCAGGACCTTTACTTCTGTCACCCTTTGGATCAGTCATTGCTCCACCAATGACAAGATTTTCTTTTTGAACCATCTTGACAAATTCTAAGAATCTTTGGTGGTAGTTAGTGCCATGTTTTTCATCGATTTCAAACGTTGTTGAATGTAAAGCATTCATTGCATCCATACCAACACACCTTTGGAAACATGTTCCAGTGTTTTGACCAAGTTTTCTTTGCATTTTATTTTGTAAAACTAAATCTTCTGCACTTTCAGCAATGTGCAAGAATCTGTTAACTTGAAGACCGGTAATTGAGGAATTTGCAGAAGCAAGTTCTTCTTCACGCAATGCTAAATCATAAGTTTCTGCAACTGCATTAATTGAAGGTCTAATAATTGGGTGATCGACTGGTTCTTTTACTAATTCTCCAAAGAGGTAAACTTTGAGATCTCTCCCTCTAAGGCTTTCAATATAGTCATCACCAGATCTAATAGTCTTTAAGACATTAGCCATTAACAATATTGGATTTCATGTTGTATAAATATTCTAAATAGGCACAACTAATTTTTTAGGAACGAATTTTTGCGATCAGAGTCCGATTCGGACATCAAGAATTCTGCAACCCTTTCCTTTTTCCATGACTAGTACAGGGTTCATATCTAATTCCTTGATCTCTTTGAAATCAGAAACTAATTGAGATAACCTCTGAATACATTCAGATAGTTTTACAATATCAGATGGTTTTTCACCTCTAACACCTTGCAATAATTTTTGTGTCTTAATTGATGCAATCATATCATCTGCTTCTTTGTCAGTTACAGGAGCAAGTTTGAATGTGACATCTTTTAGAACTTCTACATAGATTCCTCCCATTCCCAACATGATAACTGGACCAAATCCAGGTTCAAGTTTTGAGCCTATGA
>JANQNM010000024.1 GCA_028279625.1 Candidatus Nitrosopumilus sp.
AACAGGAAAAAGTCCATATTCTGATTTAAGAAAAGATTCTGAATCTCCAAATCTAACAATAAGAATGAAGTTAGAAAATCCAAATGAATTAGAATTAGGAATGTTAGGATTTTTTGCAGGAAAAATTGCTGATACTTCTGTAAGAATTTCTGGTGTCAATAAAATGGATAGACGTAGTTGTAAATCACTTTGTGGAGGAATGGGCACATCAGGAAGATGTGGAAAATTCATCCTAGATGAAGAAGATAATGATTCAGAAAAAGTTGATTTTGATAAAACCGAAATGAAAAATGTTTATGATGAATTAAACACATCTGATACTAGTGATCTAATTACACTAGGTAGTCCCCAATTAGGATTAGAAGAACTATCTGACTTGAGTTCTATGTTGAAAGGTAAATCATTTAAGAAAAGATGTATGGTTTTCTGTCCAAGATCTATACAAAATCAAGCTCGCAAACTTGGATATACCAATGAACTAGAACATGCTGGATGTGAAATTCTTTCTGATTGTTGTACATGTTTAACTCCACTTATAGACAAAAAAAATATTGATGGAGTAACAACTAACAGCATTAAAGGTGCATATTATCTAAAAAATTCTAATGGTGTAAATGTAAATTTAAAACCATTATCAAAAATTATTCAAGAGGAAACCCAATGACTTTGAAAATTATTGTTAAAGGAAAAGCAAAAGGAAAAATCATGAAATCTAATGCTCCAATAAATTTTCTAGGTGCAGTAGACAAAAAAACAGGTGTAATTAGAGACAATAATCATGAAATGTTTCAAAAATCTCTTAAGGATTCCATCCTAGTTTTTCCACATGGAATTGGAAGTAGTGTAGGGGCTTATACCATTTATTCTCTAAAATCAAATGGTTCAGCACCTGTTGCAATGATTTGTACTAAAGCAGATCTATCTGTAGCTTCAGGTTGTGCTTTAGCTAACATTCCTCTTGTAATTGCATCAAAAGACTACTATGATTCTCTAAAAGATGGCGAAGAAGTTACAGTAGATACAGAAGCTGAAAAAATACTATAGCTTTACTTGGCTTATTTTTCCATGTGGACTTTCTTCTTTGAAAACAATTCCTTCAAACTTTAGAATTTTAGTATCTTTTTCCTTCCATTGTTCTTTAGGAAGACCTGCTTTCTCACAGGTATGACCCAAAAAATCTTCTTCATTCCATCCATACTCTTTAGGAACTTGGGGTAAAAGTAGTCCAGAGTTAAATCCAGATTTAACAATTAATCCATCTCTACCGACTTTAATTTTAGATGGATATTCTAGAGGATCTGATACCTCAATTTCTTCAGGCGGTGTTAGAACTGTGACTTCAAATGTAATTTGATCCAGCTCTTCAAAAGTTACTGATGGAAATCTAGGATCTTCTGTAGCAGCTGATATTGCAGCTTCTTGAAGGGCGTTGAATAGTTTTTTGTCAGGAAGTGGATAGCCAATACAACCTCGTAGATCTGATTGATAGTTTAAGGTAACAAAAACTCCAGCATTTGAAGAAAAAGTTTCTTCAAAAACTTTGTCTAATTTCATTTTGTTTTTTGTTTTAAGAAATTCTGTAACAATGGCTCTTGCTGTCTTTACAAGCATTTCTCCATCTGAATCTGATAATTGACTATAATTTTTCATTTAATTTCGCAGTAAATTTTTTGAGGTTTTTAATATGGGTTCCTTCCCAGTAGATCTTCTTACAATCCTTACAAATCCAAAAATCATTCATATTCTCCAAAACCCCTCTAGGAACCTTCTCAGATACATCATTTTTTTCAGTATATTGTAACTCACCATTACATACTGAACATCTTGAATTATCACCACTAACAGTAAATTCCCCTAGGGTTGCCTTTTCATTAATCTGAAGAAACTGTTCTATTTCATCCTCTTTAGTAATCTGTATAGTCTCAATTTGGTGTTTTTTTGCTTTTTGCAAAAGTGGTACGTCTTTTGTAATTAGTATTCGTTTTTCGTTTCTTGCTAGTTTTATTATCTCATCATCATCCATACTTGATGAATAAAGTGAATCATAACCTAATAGTCTAAGTTTTTTTGCAAGTTTTCCTAGCATCGCATCTACAATAAAGATTGGTTTCTCATTAGTCACTTACTTGTTCGCCTAATCCAGATTCGACAATATGACTTTCACCTGCAGGTAAAACTCGAACAAATTCATCAACGCTTATTTCTTTTACAATGTTTTCTTTCATTTTAGCAAACTCTTTCTTAATTTTTTTTGCAACATCTACCATTTGTGAGCCACTTGGTTCAATAACTGCAAAGCAAACACTATTTTTTTTAATTGGTTCAGGTGGACCACAAGTTATCAAATAATCTGAATTTTGTTTAATTAGACCA
>JANQNM010000081.1 GCA_028279625.1 Candidatus Nitrosopumilus sp.
GTCGATATTGCAGACTTTAGGAGTTTGAAAGGATAATGGAATATGCATTATTACAGGCAGTTTTCTTGCCACTATTACTATCTCCAGTAGCCTATATCCTTGGAAGAAAAGTAGGTCCTACACCTGCAATGTGGTTTACATTTGCTGTTTTACTATATACAACAATACTTGTAATCAATGCTGCACTTTCTGGAACTGTAGAGGAACACTATCCTTGGACAGAACAGTTTGGTGAATTTGGTTTCTTAATGGATGGTTTAGCATCACCATTTGCAATAATCATCTATGTGCTATCTCTAATCTTAGCACTTTATTCAAAACCATACATGATTCACAAATTCCATGAACAATATGAAGAAGAACAAAAAATCAATTCATCAGGAAGTGGACAAACTTCAGTTGTTGAGTCATCTTCTCTTTCAAATTATGTAAATGCAAAATCAGGACTTTACTTTGCACTTTATCTTGTCTTTGCAATGGGAATGCTCGGTACTGTCCTTGCAACAAACCTGATTGAATTTTACATCTTCTTTGAGGTCATGTTAATCCCAGGTTTCTTCCTAGTAGCTCTTTGGGGTGATGGTCCAAGAAGAAAGATTGGTTTGATGTTCTTGTTCTGGACTCATGCCGGCGCAGTTGTCTTGTTGCTTGGTTTCTTGATGATAGGTCTGTCAATTGGTAGCTTTGACTTTGCTGATATCAAAGAGTCTGAAATTCCACCAGATATTGTGATGATATCTGCTGTTGCAATAGCAGTAGGTCTTGGTGTGAAACTGGCAGTCTTTATGTTCCATGTTTGGTTGCCTTATGTCCACGGTTCGGCACCTACTCCAATCAGTGCACTCTTGTCACCCGCAATGATCGGAATTGGTGCATATGGTATCTTTAGATTAATTGTAGAATTTTTACCAGCAACATTTGCTGAATTATCAATCTGGTTCCACATATGGGGACTTGTAACTATGATTTATGGTGGTGCAATGGCACTCATGCAAGATGATCTAAAGCGTCTCCTTGCTTATTCAAGTATCAGCCAAATGGGTTACCTCTTGTTTGGTATTGGTTCATTCTCTGTTATGGGATTGGCAGGTGCAGAGATGATGTACATCACTCACGGTATCGGAAAAGGAATACTCTTCATGATGGCCGGTATAATTATCGTCAAAGTCGGAACAAGAAGCATTTCAAAACTTGGTGGCCTAGCAGGAAAGATGCCAATCACTGCAACATGTGCAGTAATTGGTGCATTAACTATCATGGGCGTTCCACCAACTAGTGGATTTATGGGAGAATGGATTCTCTTTTACGGTGCATTAGAGACAGCAATTGAAGAAGGTTCAACACTTAGAGCAGTAACCTTTGGTCTAGGTCTTGTTGCAACTGCACTTACAATGGCTTACATGCTTTGGATGTTAAAGCGTGTCTTCTTTGGAAAGACTCCTGAACATCTAGAGAAAGTCAAGGAAGGAAGTTGGTACATGACAGCACCAATGATGGTATTAGCAGGATTTACTATTGTAATTGGAATTTATCCAGACATCTTCTTGGAGACAATTATGCCTTACATGAATGGAGTGTTGGGAGTATAGATTATGGCAACTGAAGCTATGGGATTACCATTTGAAGCAACATCTACTGCAGCATGGCTAGTTTGGATTTTGCCATTTGCAGCTGCAATGATTATGCCAGGTGTTGGCAAGATTTCAAAGAAGGCAACAGGATATGTTGCAGTTGGATTTGCATTAATGAGTGCACTATCAGCTGCATCTTTGTTACCACTTGCAGTTGAAGGAACTGAGATTCACAAACAGATTATGTGGATTGAAGCAATTGGTCTGAAAGCAGGTGTCTTAGCTGACCCATTGTCTGTAATTATGGCAAACGTTGTTGCTTGGATTTCATTCCTCATTATGATTTACAGTACTGGTTACATGAAAGGCGATAAAGACATCACAAGATTCTGGTTCTGGATGATGTTCTTTATTGGTTCAATGCAAATTATTGTTCTATCTGATAACTTACTCCAAGTCTTCTTTGGTTGGGAAGGTGTAGGACTTGCATCATATGCATTGATCAGCTTTTGGTATCGTGATAAAAAGAAAGATCATGTTGGACAAGAAGGACGTACTGTTCTTGGTTTGTTAGATTACTATGCACCAACACATGCCGGTATGAAGGCATTCATCATGACCAAAGTCGGTGATGTAATGATGATTGCAGGTATGCTTTTGATATTCTTGTTTGCTGGAACATTTGGATTCAGAGAACTGATGGGAGATACTGATTGGGCAGTTGCAATGAGTGCCCAAGGTCTCTTGGTTCCTGCATTTGTTTTGCTATTTGGTGGTGCTATAGGAAAGTCAGCACAATTCCCACTAAACGAATGGCTCTTAGAGGCCATGACTGGTCCAACAGCAGTTTCAGCACTTATCCACGCAGCAACAATGGTCAAAGCAGGTGTATTCTTGGTTGCAAGAATCGGACCTATTGTCTTTGCATTAGGTGCTGCAGGAATTATGGCTGACCAATTCTTTGAGATTGTTGCATGGGTTGGAGCAATTACTGCATTGCTACTTGCAACGCAAGGTATGGTTAATCCAGAAATTAAGAAAGTTCTTGCTTATTCTACTGGCTCTCAGATTGGTTATATGATGATGGCATTAGGTGTTGCAGGACTGTCTCATCAATATGTTGATGGTTACACTGCAGGATTCTTCCACTTGATTTCTCACGCAATGTTCAAAGCATCACTATTCATGGCAGCAGGTTCACTGTTGCATATTGTAGGTTCTCGTTTCATGACAGATATGGGTGGACTTAGAAAACAGATGAAAAAGACATATGCCTTCATGTGGGCTGCAGGTCTTGGTCTAATGGGAGCTCCATTTATCACAACAGGTTTCTGGAGTAAGGATGCAATCTTTGCATCAGTATACACATCTGGAAACGAATGGGCATTACCGCTATTTGCAATTGCAGTATTGACTGCAATCATCACAGCATTCTATACTACAAGAATGATTGGTATGGTCTTCTTTGGTCCAAAGAGCAAACACATCCAAAAGATGGAAGAAGAAGGACATCACATCCACGAAGCATCACTATCAATGTGGGTTCCATACGGAATTCTTGCAGTACTTACAATTGGAATTGGATTAATCGGATTATCAACAGAACATGGATTACACCATATGTTCGAAGTATATCTTGAAGACTCATTTGGTATTCACTCTGAACATGCAAAAGTAGAGTCTACAATATTACCAGAATTCTTGAAAGGCATTAACCCAACTGCACTAGGTGCTTCACTTGTTGCATTTGCAGTAGGAATTGGATTAGGTTACATATTCTACATAGGTAGATGGGTTGATCCTGTTAGATTTGTAAACTCTAACATTTTCTTTTACGCAATTCACAAAGTTATCTTAAGCAGATGGTATCTCAATGCAATTGTATACTGGTGCTTTGTTGTAGCCCCACTATGGCTAGCAAGAGGTGTATTCAGATACTTTGAAAAGACGGCTATCGATTATGGTATGAACGATGGATTCCAAAAAGCAGTTGGCTGGAGTGCCAAAGTTGTACAAGGAACTCAGACTGGTGTTACCCAATCATATCTATTCGTATTTGGAGCAGGATTACTATTCGTAATCCTGATATTGTTAATGTAGGAGCGATGATGAGATGTTAGAACTTACTGCAACCCCATTGATACTAATCGCAATTCTAGGAACTGTTGGAATCCTTCTTCCAATAATTAGCATTGCAAGAAAAGAAAAGGGCTCAAACTCATTTTACGCAGTCATTGCATTTGCTGCTCTAATCGTATCCATGGGATATGTTGGCTATCAATTCATTAACGAAAACATTGCTGCATCTGCATTATTCTCTGAAGATGTAATTGTAGATGATGCATTTGGTGGATTCTTTGCAATTGCATTACTAATTGTTGCACTGTTCACAACTGTTGGTTCCTTCAATTACATGAGAAAGCACAACTCACCTGCTGTCTACTATTCTCTAATCTTACTATCTACAATTGGTATGGTCCTAGTAGCATACTCTACTGACCTTGTAATGTTATTTGTCGCATGGGAACTCATGAGTATTCCAACTTACATTCTAGTTGGATTTATGAAAAAGAGTCCAAGCTCAAACGAAGCAGCACTCAAGTACTTCTTGTTTGGTGCATTGTCTTCAGCAATCATAGTTTACGGTATCTCAGTATCTTATGGTTTGACTGGCTCTACAAACATTGGAGAAGTCATCCAAGGTTATGCTACACTTGATCCTTCAATGTATCCACTTGCATTGCTTTCAGTTGGAATGTTTATTGCAGGATTTGGATTCAAGATGGGTCTTGTTCCATTTCACCAATGGCTTCCAGATACTTACGAGGGAGCACCTCCAACAATTACTGCATTACTAGCTGCTGCAACCAAAAAAGCAGGATTTGCAGCAACAATTAGAATTGTAGTTCTTGGAATGGTAGCGCTCAATCTTGACTGGACGCTGGCCCTTGGTATTTTGGCAATCATGACAATGACTGTTGGTAACGTTGCAGCAATCATGCAAAAGAACATCTCAAGAATGTTAGCATACTCTAGTATTGCACATGCAGGATACATCCTGATTGGTCTTGCAGTAGCCCCTCACAGCTCACTTGGTCTTCAGGGTTCCTTGTACCAAATTATGAACCATGCAGTAATGAAGGGTGCAGCATTTATCGCAATTGTAGGAATTGTAACGACTCTAGCTGTTACTCATATCGATAAACTAAAGGGACTTGGAAGAAGAATGCCAATTACTTCTCTAGGTTTGATTATCTCACTATTTGCCCTAGCAGGCGTTCCACCACTCTCAGGTTTCTGGAGTAAGTTGATGTTGTTTGGTAGTGCATTAGATGCAACTTCTGCATTATGGTGGGCTCCATGGCTTGCAATCGCTGGTGTTCTTAACAGTGCACTATCACTTGCTTACTATGGTTGGATTACTAGAAAGATGTACTTTGAAGGAGAAACTGAAAAGAGAGTTTCAGAACCAAAATCAGTTGTCGCTGTTATGATATTCTCTATAATCTTCCTAGTAGGATTTGGTGTCTATCCAGAACCACTATTGAAATTCGTAGAGTTTGCTTCTCCAGTAATTAGTTTAGGTATTATGCCTTAAACGAAGTAAATTTAATTAAATTATCTAGATTTGCTTTTGCTTCATTGTCTGGAATCTTTCTAAGACCTGCTCTTGCTTTTTCTGAATATTCTTTTAGCAACTCTTCCATTTTGTTAAAGACATCTCTTGGGTCTGAACTTTTCTTGATTAAGAAATTAAACAACTTGTCTTCGTTTTTCCAGTCAATCAAATCATCTCTGATTTGATAAGCAATTCCAATGTTTTTACCATATTCAGTTAATGCTTCAATTTGTTCTTCTGAACCATTTGCAATAATTGCACCAGTTCTAGCTGCAACTTCAAATGCAGTTGCAGTTTTGTATTCAATTACTTTGAGATAATCATCAAATGTAACATCTTCACTTGTCTCTAATCTACTTTCAATCATCTCTCCTTCACTCATTAGCATTGCAGTAGTTGCCAAGTCTTTTGTGATTCTTGCATTATCTAATCTAGATGATATAGCAAGAATTAATCCTAAAACAAAGTCTCCAGTAAGAACACTGGTATTGTATCCATATTTGATATGGAATGGATCCTTTTGTCTTCTCATTGTTTCATTATCAATAATGTCATCATGGATGATAGATTCCATGTGTAAGAATTCTACTGCACAAGCAGCAGCAAGAGTATTTTCATCAATCTTTCCTACGCTCTCAGCTGCTAATGCCAAAATTATTGGTCTGATTCGCTTACCCCCATCTAGAGAGTACTTTAGTGGTTCAATGAATTCTGATTCTGAATAGAGCGCAAGTTCGTGCTCTAATGCCTTGTCTATTCGCTCAATATACTGTCCATAAGTTTCAAGTAGAGGATTTATCTCGATATTTTTCCTGTCCAAGATTAGCCTGATCAAAAAACTTTGCCATTAGTAATTAAATCTTGGTGCTCCAGCCGGGATTTTCATCGATAGATTTTGAACCCGGGATCACTGCCTTGAAAGGGCAGTATGCTTGACCGGTCTACACCACTGGAACCCAAGAAAATTCAGGGTTTTGACCATAAAATCTTTTGTAAACCACAAAGATTTTTTTATTGGCGTTTTTTGAGTTGTGTCATGAATCTAGTAGAAAAAATTAATGAAATGATTGAAGAAAGAAGTTTGCTAAAGCATCCCTTTTACCAAACATGGTCTGATGGAAAATTAACAAAGGAAGCTCTTGCTGGATATTCCAAAGAATATTTCCAACTAGTAAAAGCAGTTCCTGGATTTATGACCCCAATTATTGAAAAAGCACCAGAGTCCGTTGTTGCAGAACTAATTGAAAACCAACAAGAAGAATCTGATCACATCAAGCCTTGGATTGCTTTTGCAGGAGAACTTGGTATCTCTGAAGAAGAATTAACATCATACACTGGAACTGAAAAAACCAGAAAAGCAGTAGCAGAATTACAAGAATTAATGAACACCTATGAAGGCGGTTCTGTTGCAATGTATGCATTTGAAAAAGAAATTCCAAAAATCAGTCAAACAAAACTAGATGGTATGGCAGAATTTTATGGAATGACAAATGATGAATCTACAGAATATTTCAAACTACATACAGAAGCAGACATTAGACATGCAGCTGCTTGGAGAAATATTCTAGAAAAATCTTCAACTGATTATGACAAGTTAATTGAAATTGCAGACAAATCAATTTCTGCACAAAACTTGTTACTAGATAGTTGTTATGAAGAATACTGTTAATCTCATAACATTTTATACCTAAGAAAAAATTCATCTGCTTAGGGCCCGTAACTCAGCTTGGTAGAGTAACCGGCTCATAACCGGTGAGCCAAGGGATCGAAGCCCTTCGGGCCCATAATTTTTTCAATTAGTTTTAAAATAAGCAAATGCAAATTTTACTGGCTGCTATGAAGAATCAGAGTTATATCTGAATGATGATTGGAAGGCATTTGTCTGAGCTGCCAAAACTCATTTGCCAATCTGCTGTTTGACTTTCTCTAGAACTGTTCCATCAACTAGATTTTGCTCATGCAGGGTTTCTGTGATTTGTAAAATATCTAAAACAGAATGCATCTTTACACCCAATTCTGAAAGGGCCTCATCTACTCCTTCCATCCTGTTAACAATCACATATGCATCAGTAATCGCAATATTTTCTTCTTTGAGTGATTTGATTGCATTTACTACTGAACCTCCAGTAGTTGCAACATCATCAATCATCAAAACTTTCATTCCTTCTTGGATTTTTCCTTCAACTGATTTTGAAGTTCCATAATCTTTTGGTTTACTTCTAACATAGATTAGCGGCTTTACTGTCTCAATTGCCAATGCTGATGCAATAACTAATCCTCCAGTTGGAACTGATACGATTGAATCAAATTCATCTAACCCAATATTTTGAGCAATGTCATCTTCAAGATATTTTACCATCTTTCTAAATTCATGAGGGTAGCTTGGAACCAATCTCAAATCAACATAGTAAGAACTCTTTTTCCCACTTGCTAGAGTGAAATCTCCAAACTTTATGATGCCATTTTGATGCAAAAATGTTGCAAACTCTTTTACAAATTCCATACCAAAATTAACTACACTGGATTTATTTTGGTTTGTATTATGTATCAATTATGCCTGAAATCTGGTTAAATTATGGTATCACAGACGTTGTTTTAGATATAAAGGCAGAAAATTTAGAGCAAAAAATTGATTCAGAAGGACAAGTTCTAGAAGATTCTGCGATCAATGAGAAACTCGAAAAACTTGATTTATCAAAACCAATGGAACTAGTAGTTTTACACAATTCAAAATCTATTCAAAAAATAATCTCATCTTTATTTGCTCTATGTGAACAAAAATCAAAACCTTTTCCAAAAATTTTGGCAGAAAAAAGAATTCTAAATCTAGTAAAAGCAGGTCTTCCAGAGGGCAGTTCAATTAACGAATTTGATGATGTTGATATCTCAAATTCTAATCTAGTCTTTATGGGTGAGATGGAGTTTGATGGATTGTTTGGATATGAAACCATCTCAACACGTCTAATCAAAAAGTTTGGCCAAGAATCAATGCTTACTGCATATGCAAAAAGACAAGGCCATCTGCCAGCTCCAGGACAATATCCTGAAAGTCTGCAGGAAGCAAAAAAATTCACAGATAATTTTGAGATTCAGGGAATTGAAATTGTTGCAAATTCACAAGGAATTGTTGATTTTTCAATTGGACATCCATCTGAGACCATGGCTTCAACTAAAATTTTAGAATCAAACTCAATCAAAGATGTCGGCCAACATAAAACAATGGTAATTAGCACTGGAAAAGATGCCAGCAATGATAATCTAGGAAAATCATTTTCTTCTCTTTGGAACTGTGCAAACGCCATCAAAAAAGACGGTCTTGCAATCTTAGTTGCCGAATGCAAGGGAGGCCTTGGTTCAGATGCCATCCAACAATATATCGAAGACAGATTGACTCTAGAACAACTACGAAATCCAACCAAATACATCTCAGGAATGGAGGATTTACTTTTCTTATCCGAAGTTCAAAAGAATTTTCAAGTAGGACTAATTTCTATTCTCCCAGAATTTTACGCAAAGAAGCTTAACATGATTTCTTTGCCTGGAATAAAATACTCAATGGACTATATTCTCAAAACTCAAGGCCCAAAACAAAAAGTTGCAGTAGTTACTGATGGTGCCAGACTTTTGCTAAGATAAGAAACTCCAAAAGTCTGCAGGAAGTGGCGCACACAAAAATGCTAATCCTATAATTCCAATGTATGCAAGTTTTCTATTCTTTGATAGTGGTGTTACATCATCAAGTGGCATTGCACTAGGGTTTCTTGCACTTAGTACGAGAATTAGCATTGCCATTAACCAATAGTCAAGCAAGACAAGAATTCCCATACTGCCAAAGGTTGCATATCTATGAAGTTTTTGACCTAGTAGTGTTCTTGCCATGTGTCCGCCATCTAACTGCCATGCCGGAAGTAAATTCAAAAATGTAATCAAAAATCCTATCCAAGCTGCAAACATTATTGGTGTCATGATTACCTCGCTTCCCTCTCCTCCTTTTCCAAACATTGCAAGACTTGCAGTCATTAGCAATGGCTCTCCTTGACTCCACTCAATTAGTCGTGAATCATTAAAGAAACCTTCAGCAGTTTCAGCATCTAAAACTGGAGCAGTGTATGCAGCAAATATTGAAACAATAACTGCAATAACTAATCCTGCAATTGGACCGGCAATAGCAACATCAAATAGAATTTCTCTGTTAATGGTTAGTCCACGTGACTGGATAAACGCACCAAATGTTGGTATTCCTATTACAGGTAATCCTGGAATAAAGTAGGGCCAAGTAGTCTTTAGTCTGTGCATCTTTGCTGCAACAATATGTCCGAGTTCATGAATTCCTAAAATTCCTAATAATGACAGAGTGTAAACTGCTGCCATCTCCAAAGGATCACCAATCTCAACAATAGAGTTTGTTCCAGATGTCCTATAGTATCCATCAATCATAACAAATGCAACAACTACTGAAAACAAAATTCTAGGAGTCCATGCAGTCTTCATCCATCTTCGCTGCTTTTTTGCAGTAAACTTTTGAATCAAGACATATCTTGCTCCCTCTCTTTGTTCTAGTCTGCATGCATAGCTCATGCCTTCTAGTTTTCTTGCAAGGTCTTCAAATTTTGAAGAAAAATCCAAATCTTCAATTCTGAATTCTAATGTAAACTCTGTTTTTACAAAATCACTTACCTCAAAAATAGAACTAACCATCGAAATAATTTCGTCTTGAGAAGGGTCTTCCATCTGTTTAAAGACTGAATTACTCTATTAAATGGTCTTTTGGTTTAAAATTAAATATTGATATGCGTATACTAGAGCATGCAAGTAATACTACGACAGCTAGGTGATTGCAACATCAGACGAGCAGAAGCTAGCGATCTTATACCTGTAATGGAAATCAACTTGAAAACACTTCCAGAACACTATTCGGATTATTTCTATGAAAGTTTACTTGCCGAACTTCCTGAGGCCTTTATTGTAGCTGAAATTGGAGGAAAACATGTTGGATATATCATGTGCAAAACAGAGTATGGTTTTTCAAATTTCAAAAAACTTGGATTTGTCAAGAAAGGTCACGTTGTATCTATTGCAGTTTTAGATGAAGCCAGGAAAAAAGGAATTGGTAAAGCACTAGTTGAAGAATCTGTCAAAGGCGTCAAAGCTAGAAAATGTGATGAATTCTACTTGGAAGTTAGATGCAGTAATAATGAGGCTGTACGATTGTATGAAAAACTTGGATTTGTAATAAGACAACAACTCAATGCCTACTATAGAGATGGCGAAGATGCATATCTTATGGCAATTGAGTTAGATAGTTCAAAACAATAAATATCTCCCAAAAAGTTTTCTGCCATGGACAAGCGTAAAGGAATGGGTATTACCATTTTCCTTCTATGTATTGGTGGTTTCTTTCTTTATGCATACTTGCTTATGCTTTCTGAATGGAGTCCAATTGTCTTACAACTATCAGTTCTAATGATTGCTGGTGGAATTTTAGGTGTCATTGCATGGATTGGATATGTAATGGCAACAACAAAACCATCTCCTGCATCAATTACGTCTGATGATTAGTTATTTTGAAATTTTTACGTCAACTACAGTTTGATAATATCTTGGACCAACTGCTCTGACTATTTTAGATCCTAGAATTTCTGATTGAACTGGTGTTACTTGCAAATAATGTTCTTCAGAAAGTTTTCCTGCATCTGATTTTTTGTCTGCATGAATGTGTGAGTAATAATGAATGATTCCTCCATCTTTTGTTGTGTTGATTGCAGATTCTAAGAATTCATCTGAACGCTCAGGCAGAAGCATCAGTGTTCTATCTGATTTGTCCACCAACTGCTCTTGGATAATTTTTGATGCATCGCCATTAATTGAAATCACTTCTCCGGCAAGTTTGTTTAGTTTGATATTTTTCTCACACAACTCTGATGCAACTGGGTTGATATCTAGACTGTAGACTGTACACTTTTTCTTTTTTGCAGCCATTATCGAAAACATTCCAACTCCTGCAAACATGTTTGTCATTACCTCGCCGTCTTGAACCAAATTAGCAATTCTTTCTCTTTCAGTTGAAAGTCTAGGTGAAAAGAATGCGTTTTCTACATCTACAATAAATCTGCAGCCAAATTCCTTGTATTCAGTCTCAGTATTATCCTCTCCAGCAAGAATTTCAAGATTTCTTGTTCTAAAGTCCCCTTTTACATCTGATGCCTGATAAAATACACTTCTTGCAATGTTTACTTCCTTTAGTAATGCCTCTCCGATGATCTTTTTCTTTGGCAACAGAGAATCTGGAATTCTAACAATTATGATATCTCCAATCTGATCAAAAGCAGAGATTAGTTCATCGCTTTCCTTAGGAGTAAGAACACTTTCTAGTGCTTTTTTTAGCATTCGAGTCAATTTTTGTAATAGAAATTTCCAGACGACTTTTGGTCTTTGTCTAATCTACTTTCAAGTTTGTTTACTCTTGGTCTTAGACTCTTTTCATCTCTTCTAAATGACATGTCAAGTGATCTTAGGAATCTGTTCATTGCATCTGCTTTTGGCATTGGAGACGTTGCTTTTCCTGCAGCTCCTGATTCTCCTTCAAAAATTACCATAGAATCTGAAATCAAATCCATTAACTGCAAATCATGATCAATGACTATTGCTGATTTTCCAAAAGAGCGAACAAACTTTTGCAAGAATTTTGCAACAGCAATTCTGTCCTCAACATCCAAAAATGCTGATGGCTCATCTAGTGCATAAAGGTCGACTTTTTGCAAAAGACAAGAGGCAACTGCTACCTTTTGAAGTTCTCCACCAGAAAGATTCTTGACTGATTTTGTGTAAAGTTTCTTGATTTTTAGTGGGTCTAGAATTTGTTCTTCTTCTAGACTTCCTTCTACAGGACTACCATTTGCTTTATCTAATAATGCAACAACTTCAACATCAATATCATTTTGAAGGTATTGTGGCTTGTATGCAATTTTGATCTTCTTATCAATCTCACCTGAATCTGGTTTTTCAACACCAGCTATCATCTTCATCATGGTAGTTTTTCCAAGTGCATTTGCACCCATAATTCCCAAAACTTCGCCTTTTCTGACCTGTCCAGGCTCAATTTCAACTGAAAATGAAGGATATTTTTTAGTTAATTTTGGATAATTGACAATCTCACTTCCTTCCTGAAATTCATCAGTTGATGTTGATGAAACATCAAAGGAAAATGCCTTGTCTCTGAATCTAACATTCTCATTTGGTAGATACCCATCAAGAAAAACATTGATGCCAACTTTGGTCGATAAAATATTTGAAACAATACCATATGCAGCTGGTTCTCCATACAACACTTCGATATAGTCACTAAGAAAATCAAGTAATGTCAAGTCATGCTCTACTACCATTACACTTTTTCCAAGTTTTGCAAGACTTTGAATTACTCTAGCTACTCCTGTTCTTTGAAATACATCATTGTAAGATGATGGTTCATCAAAAAAGTAAAACTCTGTATCTTTTGCTGCAGCAGCTGCTACTGCAATTCTTTGTAGTTCACCACCACTTAACTCCTTTAGACTTTGCTCAACAGAGTTTTGCAATCCAAGTTCTTTGATTAATTGTTGTGATACTCCTCTCTCGTCATATTTTTCGATTAACTCCTTTCCAGTTCCATCAAATGCTTGTGCAATGTGATGAACTTGTTGTGGTTTGATTGAAGCTCGAATTTGTTTTTGCTTAATTTTTTCAAAATGTTGTTTTAGTTCTGTTCCACTATAGTATTTTAAAATCTCATCCCATTCAGGAGGCTCTTCATATCTTCCAAGATTTGGTTTTAGATTTCCAGATAGAATATTTACTACGGTACTTTTCCCCATACCGTTTCTTCCAAGTAAGCCAACTACCTCTCCTTTCTTTGGGGTTGGCAATTTGTATAATCTAAATGAGTTTGGACCATATTGGTGGATTTTATCAGTTGCTAATTCACTTGCCAAGTTTACAATCGTAATTGCATCAAACGGACATACCTTGACACAAATTCCACACCCATTGCAGATGTCTTCATCGATCTGAGCCTTTTTGATTTCTTCATTGAGAACAATACAGTCTGCGCCTGATTTGTTGACTGGACAGTACTTTATGCACTCCAAACCGCACTTTTTAGGCTGACAAAGCTCATGATCTAGTACACCTACCCTATGTGTCATGTGCTAGAGCGGTCATCTCTTTGTTTTATACCTATTTTGGAGTCATTCCTGGGTTTCGTTACGTTAATAATTGAGATTTTAACATTATTTTTCAAGCCGGCCATAGCGTTAGGGTGCGACCCAATCCCTTTCCGAACTTGGAAGTCAAACCTGACGTCGCTGTTGTGTTACTAAGATGCGAGAGCCCTTGGGAAGCAACAGTGCTGGCATTTTCTAATATTCAATCTATTAATATCGAATCTCTCGAAATTATTCCATGGTATACTGCTCTGTTTGCGGAGAATTATGTGACAACGATATCCGATTGATGAATCACATGATGGAAAAACATGGTTGGAGAA
The DNA here is from genome assembly GCA_028279625.1 of Candidatus Nitrosopumilus sp. Classification (GTDB taxonomy): domain Archaea; phylum Thermoproteota; class Nitrososphaeria; order Nitrososphaerales; family Nitrosopumilaceae; genus Nitrosopumilus. Next base: position 13,712 of record JANQNM010000081.1, read on the forward strand.
ATCCAAATGTTGGAAAACCTGACAGAAACAGTAGAGGCTATTGATTAGAATTTATTTTTTAGAATTGAAAATTTAACAAACCCAGAAATCCCAACCTGTGTTTGCTGGACCCATAATTTTGACAATTCTGAATTTCTCAACATGATCAGTATATTCTCCTTCTTCATACATTATTGAAAGATGCACAGGATCACCAGGTTGAATTTCATCTTTAGAAAAATCCAAGTTTATGGGTTTAATTTTTTTATCATCAACATATACCATTAGTTCTTCTGTATCTATTGCAATATCATGATCTAAGTTGTAAATAGAAACATCAATGTGATGTTGCCTCCATGCTTGTGCAGTCGACCAACATCTAGCATCAGTTACTTCAATTAAAGCAGAAGGAGATATGCCCCAACCTCGTTCAACTAGTTTTTTTGCAGTGTTTGGAAGAACACATGCAAATGAATCTCCAGATTCTTTAAGAATCAATTGCAGACCTTCTTCACACATGACATCATTTGCAGAAAAACCCATGTCTTTTTGCTGTTTAGGCCTTAGTACATCAGGTTTTTTTGAATTTTCCATTTGAGTCATTGATTTAGTTTGTGTTTCAACTTTTGTTGATGATAAATTTTCGTAAACTACTCCAAGCTCATATTCTTGAGGTGAAATTGATTCGTGATTTTCTTCAAGGGTTGGAAATGAAATAGGAACTGCAAGTTGTGATTTTTGGGCATCAATATTTTGAACTTCATATTCAGAATTCATATCATCTAAAAAGTCCTGAAGACATTTTTGTTCGATATCAAAGTCATAAGAATCACTGGTTTCGATACTAGTAGTTATAATGACATCTTTATGATCTTTTGATACGTCTAATTCAATGAGAATAAACTGACCTTCATATTCAGTAGAGACTTGATTAATTTCAAACAATGATTCTTTTACAAGTTCAAGATTTTCTTGAGTAGGATTTTTTTCGAATTCCAATAAATTATCTTCAAAATTAATCATCGAATTTTTGATCTTTTCAATTATTTTTTTATCATCTTCAGATGGTATGTTATCAAAATTTACTCCAAAATACCATTCTGAAATTTCATTGTATTGTGTGATCTTCTGTTTGTTATCATGACTCCAATGTAAAAATTCAGTATCTGAGAAATTTTCATCAGGTATTTCTATTTCTGGAAATTGTATTGTAGGGACTTGTAAACATTCTTGATCTTTTACCAACATAGGATTAAAGACATACCCTCTAAACTGTAATTCTGTAATAAGTGGGCTAAGTGAGTGCAGAGATTCATAATACAAATCCATAATTTTTTTCATGTTATCAAAAAATTCTTCATCATTTAAAATATCAGGATTTTCTCTTAGTGCGTTTACATCAAAATTTTCATAATCAATATTTAATGACTCTATTTTGTCATTAATTCTTGTATTATCTAAAATCATTTTTTCAAAGATTTCACCATCAGTTAGAAACTTATTTTCAGGCGATCGTGGATAATCATCAATTTGTTCTAACATAGATTCAGAGCATTCAAACACCATTGCGCATGAAACAACTAGTAATTCATTTTGGGACTCAATCAGTTGTTCTGCAAGATAACGTACGTTTTCATCTTCAAGACTTAAAGCAAATCCAAAATCAGATGAAGGTAATATTAGCAATCCAGCAGCAAAAATCAGACCAATTGTAAAGATGATCGAATTTTTAGTGAATTTCATATTTTTTGATTATGATTTTCATACATTAGGCTCTGTATGTTATTTGATATGACACAAATACAAAATCTACAAGTTTTGTAGGTAATCTAAAATCAATCTAACTCCAAAACCTGTTGCGCCTTTTGGATTGTATGATTTTTCTTTTGTTGCAGGCTGATTCCAAGCAACTCCTGCAATGTCAAGATGTGTCCATGGAGTATCTTTTATTGCATTTCTCAAAAATGCTGCAGCAGTAATTGTTCCAGCTGCTCTTCCAATTCCGATATTTTTCATATCAGCAACTTCAGATTTTATCTGGTCCATAAAGTCTTGATTTAATGGAAGCTCCCAAACTTCTTCAGTTGTTCTTTTTGATGCGTCTCTGATTTTATCTGCAAGTTTTTCATTGTTTGAAACCATTCCTGCAACATTAGTTCCCAATGCAATAATACATGCACCAGTAAGAGTTGCAAAGTCAATGATTGCCTTTGGAGAGTAATGTTTTTCTCCATATGCCATTGCATCAGCTAAAATCAATCTTCCCTCTGCATCAGTATTTAGAATCTCTGCCGTCTTTCCACTATACAACTTGATAATGTCTCCAGGTCTGTATGACTCTCCGTCTGGCATGTTTTCAACTGATGGAACAATTCCAATAACATTGATTGGCAATCTTAATTCTGAAACTGCTTTCATTATTCCAAGAACCGTGCATCCTCCACACTTGTCAAACTTCATCTCATCCATGTTAGCTCCCGGTTTGAGTGAAATCCCACCAGTGTCAAAAGTTACTGCCTTTCCAACTAGAACAATTGGTTTTTCGTTTCTTGGTCCACGGTTGTGTTCCATGATGATTAGTTTAGGTTCATTCTTGCTTCCTTGTCCTACTGCAGTAATTCCTCCAAATCCTCTCTTCTTTAATTCAGGTTTTGATATTACAGTGCACTTCATCTTGTTCTTTTTGGAAATTGTTTTTGCAAAATTTGCCATTGTTGTTGGTGTGCACTCATTTGGAGGCATGTTTCCAACATTTTTTGTAAATATTGCACCATCTGCTACAGCTTGAGCTGTTTTGATGGCTTTGGATATCTTGTTTGATTTTGAGACAATTACTGTAAGGTCTGGTGATTCGTCTGCTTTTTCTGCCTTGAATTTATCAAATTTGTATAATGCCATTTTTGCACCTTCTATGATTTGGGTTACTGCCAAAGTTTGCTCTGAGACAAAACTTGGAGGTGTGATAATTGAGAATTCTTTTAATTTCAATTCTCTTGCTTTAAGAGCAATTTTACCTGATACTCCCCTAATGGTATCTTTTGATAGGTCCTCTTTTTTTCCAATACCTGCAAGAAGAATTCTCTGTGCTGGCTTTTTTCCAGGCACAGGAACTATGCTAATTCTGCCTAATTTTCCCTCATTGTCTCTAACAGACTGGTTTATAGCTGAGGTAGTTTTGGCATCATACTTTCCTAATCCTAAAACTTTGTTTGTCTTCTCCAAGACAAAACCACATAACATCTGAGTTTTCTTTTTAGTTGAACTTTCAGTTTTAATTTTCAATATAATGGGCTAATCTTTGTAGTATTTTTAGATTTACTAAAATTCTATCTTCTTGCTATTTGTTAAGAGACTGGCTGATCTTACAAAAACTGCCTTTACAGTTTTGCATTCTTGCTCACATTCAGCAATTTCAAAATTGAATCTTTTCTTTGATTTTCCTGAAAAAATTGATTTTACTAAAGGAAGCAATGCCGCTCTTCCACCAAATGCTTGGTTATTATCAATAAACCAAAACATCTCCAAAGCAGAATCATCTAAAATCTCATTCCTAATCTTCTCTCCTGTTTGAGAATAGTGTCCAACCATTGTAATTTTTCCTCTTGCAAAAAAATCTACAATTTTTGCAAATTTCATACACAGATAACATTGATTGTCATAAACTACAATAGGGAAATTTTCCTTAATGTCCATACTATACTTTGGTCCCGATCAAATTAAAATTTTGCAGAAGTAGATTTTTATTAAATTTCAAGAGATAACGATCGAGATGGGGCTTAATTATTATCAAATCAAGAAAAACATTCTTCGAGCCCGTAAATTAGTGATTAAAGCAACCAATACTGCTGGTTCTGGCCACCCAGGCGGTTCCTTTTCAATGGCAGAAATTTTGGGTTGCATTTTTGGCAAATATCTCAAATTTGATCCTAAAAACCCTCAATGGGAAGACAGGGACAGACTAGTCTTATCAAAAGGTCATGCTGCTCCTGGTTTGTTCTCAAATATGGCAGTTGCAGAATATTTTCCTGACTCTGAACTTGAGACTCTACGAAAATTTGGAAGCAAACTCCAAGGACATCCTGATCTTAAATGTCCAGGCGTAGAATTTTGTGGTGGTTCTCTTGGAACTGGTCTTTCATATTCAATAGGAATTGCACTTGCAGGAAAAATTGATTCTAAAGATTACCACGTTTATACTGTAATTGGAGATGGAGAATCAGACGAGGGTCAAGTATGGGAAGCTGCAATGACTGCTGCAAAATACAAAGTTGATAATCTGACTGTCTTCCTTGATAGAAATTTCATTCAACAAGATTCCTATACAGAACAAGTTATGCCATTGGATAAAAAATTAGAAGGAGCTGAACTTTCTGAAATGTGGAAAGATGCCTCACGTTGGAAGACTGGTGATAAATGGAGATCTTTTGGTTGGAATGTAATTGAGATTGATGGACATAGAGTTGAACAAATTGATGCAGCAATACAAAAAGCACTTTCTACAAAAGGAGTT
>JANQNM010000027.1 GCA_028279625.1 Candidatus Nitrosopumilus sp.
TGAAGTTTGTACCAATTATGCATCTGCATACATTGAAACTTCCCAGGCAGTAGGAGTTTGTGCAAATGCAGTATATTCTTTGTATTTTAACTCAGAATATACATCAAGAAAATCCTTTGTGAAAACGTCTTCTAAGAATTTTGAATCACTTTTCATAGAATCAAGTGCGCCTTTTAGTGATACTGGAAGTGAACCAATTTTGTATTCTCTCTTCTTTTCTGCAGAAAGTTTGTACACGTTTTCTTCAATTGGATCACCAGGATCAATTTTATTTTTAATTCCATCTAAACCTGCTAGAAGCAAAGCAGCCTCTAATAGATAGATATTTGCAGTTGGATCTGGAACTCTGTATTCAAGTCTTTTACTTTTTTCTTGATTTCTAGCGTACATTGGAACCCTAATTGCTGCAGAACGATTTGCTAATCCCCAACAAACATTGACTGGTGCTTCAAAGCCTGGAACTAGTCGTTTGTATGAATTAGTTGTGGGGTTTGAAATTGCACATAATGCAGATGCATGACTTAGAATTCCTCCAATATAGTATCTACCAGTTTGACTCATTTGAGCTACTTCATCATTTTGATCATACATTGCATTTGAATCTCCATCCCAAAGACTTTGATGTGTATGCATAGCTGATGCATTATCACCAAAAATTGGTTTTGGCATAAATGTTGCAACTTTATTTTTTCGTTTAGCTTTTACTTTAACTAAATTTTTAACAGCAATTACGTTGTCTGCCATTTGGATCATTTCATTATAGACAAGATTAATTTCACATTGACCAGAAGTTGCAACTTCATGGTGTTCTGCTTCAATTTTTATTCCAAAATAGTTGTAAAGATCATCACAAACATCTTTTCTAAATCCTTCAAGAGTGTCTTTAGGTTGAGATGGATAATATCCTTCTTTGATATCTATTGCAGTACTAACATTACCTTTTGCCCAAGGAGATTCTTTTGATTCAATTGAATAGCCAGAGCCGCCATAGGAATGAGTTGCTGCATATGGTGAAGGATAAACATTGATTGTATCAAATACAAAAAATTCAATTTCTGGTCCCCAATTAGTATGTGTAAATCCAAATTCTTTTAGTTTCTCTGATGCTTTGTGTGCAATACCTCTTGAATCTCTATTGTATCTTGACTCTTTAGCAGTACTTCCGTCATACAAATCACAAAATATTCTAGCGTTTTTTCTGTTACCTGGATCATAATCATTTGGAAGAACTTTGAAAGAATTTGGATCTGGCATTAAAATCATATCAGAGTTATTAACTGATTTGAATCCAACAATTGAACTTGCATCTAATTTTTCAAGACCATTAACAAAACTATTTTTGTCAATTGCGTAACTAGGCATTCCAACATTATGTAATTCACCAAAAATATCTACAAACCAAAAATCAATGAATGAAATTTTTTCATCTTGTATAGCCTGCATGACTTGTTCCGAGTTCAACTATTGATTTTAGAAAATTAATTTACTAATGTTATCTAGTAAGATAGATTTGTCAAGATGGTCAGGGAAATTATAAAATTATTGAATTTAACTCATTTTTGTCGCTTTGATGTTAGCTAATTCATCTTCAAAGAAGAATTTTTCACCAAAAGCAGGTTTTAGATCATCTAACCAAATTGCATTTTCATCATATTTTGCAAAGAATGGTTGATGTGCCCAATCAGGATTTCGTCCTTGCAAGAATCTCAAAATTATCAATTTTTCTCCATTAATTTCTGTAGTTCCTACAACCTGAACTTTTCCGGGGGTTGCGGACATACTTGGGCCACGAACAGTTCTTGCTAATCCACTAACCGAGGAGTATGCTTTGATGAAGATTTCATAGGCTTTTACAAGTGGAACACCAAAGTAATGTTGAGCACCTGTATCCCTTACTACAAACATGTAGTATGGAATACAACCTAATTGTACTTGTTTTGTCCACATTTTTGCCCACATTTCTGAATCATCATTGATATGTGTCAATAATGGTGATTGGGTTCTAATTTGAGCCCCTGTTTTTCTTACTTCTTTTATTGCAGCTTTTACAGCCTTTGTTGATAGTTCATTTAGATGATTAAAGTGGGCCATAAATGCAAGATGCAAACCGCTATCTGTAATTCTTCTAAAGACATCTAACATTTCTTGAGAGTCAGAATCAGTCAAAAATTTGTAAGGCCAGTAAGAAAGTGCTTTGGTTCCTATTCTGATTGTTTTAAGATTTGGGAGTTTTGCCTCAATTAATGCATCAATATATTTTGAGAACATTTTTGCCTTCATGATCATTGGGTCTCCTCCAGTAAACAAAACATCAGTAATTTCAGGATGCTCAGAAACATACTGGACAAGTTGTTCACCTTCTTTCATTGCAAATTTCATTTCATCCATTCCAACAAACTGTGGCCATCTAAAACAGAAACTACAGTATGCATGGCATGTCTGACTCTGACTTGGAAAGAAGAGACACGTTTCTTTGTATTTGTGTTGCATTCCATATAATTTGGTTCCATCTTTAAGAGTTGGAACGTTAAGTTCCATTTGTCCAGCAGGATGAGGATTTAATTGTAAACGAATTTCATTTGCGACATTAGCAATTTCTTTTTTATCTGAAGTATTTCTTAAGGTGTTTTCCATTTTTGAATAATGTTCAGGCTTTAACATTCCTCTTTGAGGAAATGTCAGAACAAACATTGGATCTTTGGGAATATTGTCCCAATCAATTAACTGTTCAACAACGTAATTGTTTGCTTTGAAAGGCAAAACATTGCCAACAACTTCCATTTCAAATTGTTTTTCTTCAGAAAGTTTTTGGATATGTGGAAGATCTCGAAAATTTGATAATGTATATGATTTTAAAGATGGGGATTCATCCCAAACTGATTCTTGATAGGTCATTTAGTAAATACCCCTCTAACCCTTGTTAAAGGTTACAGGCTCGTTACGCATAAAATTTTCAACAAATAATGATAATATGCCTTAAAGTTTGTATTCTAGAGTATGAATTGGAGAAAGATGGTAACTAAGCATGGCTGAAGAAGAAATAACACAGATTTCTGCTGGAGAGTTTGAAACTGTTTCACAGCTTTTAGCATCTTCTGAATCGCTTCAGATAGCATTTACCATTATGATTATTGGAATTATTGGAATAGTTATTGGGTATAGAAAATTCTCATCATGGATAGGTTCGCAAAAAATCTATTATCGAAGACCACATCTTTCTAGATTTTTGCGTAGAGCAATTCTTCCAGTTTTTGCGATTGCATTAATTACAGCCATAAATATTCACGTACAAACTGGTGTTTTGTTAGGAGAGGATTTAACCATAGTTGGAAATGAAGAGATCTCTCCGCAAGAGATTTTTGCGAAAATTCTCAATACTTTTAACATTTTAGTAATAGGTTATACAATTTCACATCTTATTCCAATTGCACTTACGAAACATGACAAATCTGGTTTGGAAAAAGAAGATTTTGATGCCTGGTTTGAATTGAGAGGTTTTATTGATGACAAAGATGATCTATTTCACAGACTCTACAAATGGCTTCCACCAAAAATGGTTCCAGAAGATTTTACAGAAGAAGAATTCAATGAATTGCTCAAATCAGAAGAAGGGATGAAAGAGTTAGAAGAATTTAGAACTGTAAAAGGAAACCCAATTGGAGGATATGAAAAGTTAGTTGATAATCCATTTGAAGAATGGAAAAAATCAGAGCGTGAGAAATATGAAAAATATTATCAGAATTGTATAACTGGGCATAATCAATCTGGAAGAAAGTTACGAGCAGGTGCAAAACCTGATGAGATATTTCCAATTGATGTATGGAGAGAAGAAAAACGTGTTAATAGTTATGAACCAATCATACCAAGTAATCGTCCTCCAGGTTATGCAAAAAAGAAAAGAGAAGGTATTCCAAGATCTGCAAAACAAATTCTTCCAATTGGAATTTTTTTCGCAACAATTTTAGGAGTAGTTGCGTGGTGGGGAGTCGATCTTATTGTTCTAGCTACTGCTACAGGTGGATTAGCTATTGGTTTAGGTTTAGCCCTACAAGAAACAATGCAGAACTATTTTGCTTATATTTTCATTCGAAAAGATAAGATTTTCGTAGAGGGTGAGCGTGTAAAACTCGATACAGGTTATAATGGATATGTACACAAAATTACGCCTAGAGTCACATACGTAAGAGATGCATTAAATGAATCAATGGCAATAATTCCTACAAGACAATTAGTTAATGCTCAGATTGTAAATTATACACAGGGAGTAAAGATGGTACCTGCCATAGTTGATGTAGGTGTTTCTTATCTTAATGATCCTAAACAAGTTTCAGCAATTCTTGTAAAAGTTGGAAAACGTGCAATGAAAGAAGTAATTGATGGAAAAGGTAGACATTTGATTAGACAAAGACGATGTCCATATTTGAAAGAAAATAAACCTAGTTGTGGATGTGATAAAGATATTCACATAGATATCAATCAACCAGTGGTTCGATTTAATCAATTCAATGATTCCTCATTAGATTTTTCATTGTGGGTTTATGTTAGAGATTATGGCGCTCAGTTCAAAACAAAAACTGACATGAGAATAATCATGTATGAAGAATTCAAGAGATATGATATTAGAATTCCATGGCCTATTAGAACAGTATATCAAGGTGATGAAAAACGAGAACAAGAAGAAATCGACAAGCTTAATGAACAAAGACAGGGAGTTATTGATGAATATGGTATTGGTGATCTTGGTCGTGGAAGTGGTGAAGATGAGTGATCTTCTCAAAACTTAAGAATCCCATTAATTCACAATTTCTTGATGGCAAGACTTTCAGTAATAGCAGGTAAAGCTTCTGAAGAATTAGCAAGGAAAATTTCAAGAAAATTAAAGGGAAATCTCGTTAAATCCGAAGTAAGGACTTTTGCAGATGGAGAAAGTAAAATTACACTTTCTGGGAAAATTTCAAAGGGGAAATCAATTGTTGTACAATCTGTCTATCCTCCTGTGGATACTAATCTGATTCAAGCATTATCTTTAATTTCAAAAGCAAAGGAGAATTCCTCTGAAGTTATTACAGTAATCCCGTATATGGGATATGCTCGTCAAGATAGAGAATTTTTACCTGGAGAGATTGTCACTATGAAAGTTCTTGGGAAATTATTCAAAGGTGCAGGTACTTCAAAGGTGATAGTAGTTGATATTCACAGTTTGAATGGGCTCAAACATTTTACAATCAAAACGAATAATGTGACTGCAATTCCAGAACTTGTAAAATTTTTCAAGAAATTGAGGCTAAAAGAACCCTTAGTTGTCTCACCTGATCAGGGTGGAAAGGAAAGAGCAAAAGAATTTGCTCAAGAATTAGGTTCGGAGTACATTGCATTAGAAAAAAAAAGAGATAGAAAAACAGGAAAAGTTCAGATAAAAACAAAAAATGTAGACGAAGTACTAGGGAGGGATCTAATTTTGGTTGATGATATGATTAGCACTGGTGGAAGTATAATCAAAGCTACACAGTTTCTTAAGAAACAAAAATGCAAAAGAGTCTTTGTTGCATGCACACATGCTTTGTTAATGAATGATGCAGAAAAGAAGATAAAGAAAGCAGGTGTTACAAAAATTGTTAGTGCAAATACAATTCCTGGAAAAACATCAATTGTCGATGTTTCAAATACTATTGTAAAGGCATTAGTATAATGCCAGAGAGTTTTTTTATTTTATCAAAAGAATATTTAGAACTTGCAATTGATGAGATTACTGCAATATCAAAAATGTATGATAGATTTTCAAAAATTAAAGTGATCTCAAACTTAGTTATTGTACAATCAAAAACAGATTGGGAAAAAATTGCAGAACGTGCAACTTTTGTTAAAACTTCAGGACAAATTTTAAGAAAAATGTCAGGATTATTTTTGAATGAAGAGAAATTTGAAGTTTTAAAAAATGCAAAAACTTTTGTTTGTAGGATTACAAATTTATCATCTAACCAATTCAATACTCAAGAATTAGAAAGTTCTATGGGCGATATGATTTCAAAATTTTCAAAAGCAAAAGTAAAGTTTGATAATCCAGATATCATTGTTTATCTTATTTTTACTGAGAAAGAAAACTTCTTTGGATTTTCAAGAAAAAATGAAAATGTAGATAGACCAGAAAAAATGAAAAATCATCCTAATGAATTGGACTGGAGATTAACAAGAATCATGCTAAATTTAATTGGATTAAAGAAGGGAGAAACTGTTTGTGATCCATTTTGTGGTACGGGAACCACACTTTTGGAGGCAGAATCAATGGGAATTCATGGAATTGGGATTGATTTTAATGAAGAAATGTGTAAAATAACTAAAGAAAATCTCAAAGCAAATGGATTCAAATCAGAAATTTTCCAGGCAGATTTTCATAAAATATCAGAAATTGCGACAAACTTTGATGGGATTGTAACTGATTTGCCATATGGAAGAAACTCAAAAACTGCAAAAGAACCCAAAGACACTCTAAGAGAATTTTTCTCGACTATTCCTAAAAAAAAGAGATTTGCAATTATGTTCAAAAGAGAACTAGGAGATGGCTTGAAGTTAAAGGGATTGAAAAAATATGAGATCTATAGGCATAAAAGCTTGACAAGGACAATTTTGGTAAAATGAAACTAGTATTTTTGGGAACTTCGGCTGCTCAACCTACAGAAAACAGAGGATTATCTTGTATTTGTCTTGAAAGAGAAGGAGAGGTCTTAATGTTTGATGCAGGTGAAGCTGCACAAATTTCCTATATGAAATCAAGTTTAGGATGGAATAAAAAAATGAAGATTTTTGTAACTCATCTACATGGAGATCATTGTGTAGGAATTTTAGGATTATTACAAACAATGTCAATGCAAAATAGAACAGAAACATTAGAAATTTTCGGACCAAGAGGAATTGAGGATTTTATTGGAGCAAACATCAAAGTGTTAAATTTTGGTTTATCGTTTCCAATTTTAATAACAACTATCAAAGAAGGAGAAATTTTTGAATATGAAAAATACAAAATTTCAACTTGTAAAGCAAATCATTCTGTCACAGCATTTTCATATTTGTTTGAAGAAAGAGACAAAGCTGGTAGATTTAATGTGGAAAAAGCAAAAGAATTGGGCATACCTGAAGGTAATTTATGGAATAAATTACAAAATGGAAATGAAATTTCAATTGGTGATAAAACTATTAGTCCCCAACAAGTATTAGGTGAAAAAAGACCAGGTAAAAAAATTGGAATATCAGGAGATACAATGCCTACCGAAGAATTAGAAAAATTCTTCAAAGGATGTGATTATCTTGTTTTTGATTCTACTTTTCTAGATGAAGAAAAAGGCAAAGCGTTAGATACACATCATTCAACTGCAAAACAAGCAGCAACAGTAGCAAAAAATGCAAATGTAAAAAATTTGATTTTAACACATTTTTCGGCGAGATATAAAGATGAAGAAGGTCATCTAAAGGAAGCAAAAGAAATTCATGATTCAGTAATTACTGCAAAAGATCTACTTGAAATTGAGATCAAATGAAAATGTTTGAATTAATAAAAGATAAGATAAGTGATTTTGAAAAAATTGTTTTTGTAACAGGAGCAGGAATTTCTCAAGAAAGTGGAATTCCTACATTTAGGGGAGAAGATGGTTTGTGGAGAAATTATGATGCCATGAAATTGGCTACAATTGATGCATTTTATGAAGACCCCAAGCTGGTTTGGGAGTGGTATAACGAGAGAAGGCAGAATATCTTTGCTGCTGAACCAAACCCAGGCCACAAGGCAATAGCAGAACTGGAAAAATATGCTAAAGTTGTTGTTTTGACTCAAAATATTGATGGGCTTCATCAAAAAGCAGGCAGTTCACAGGTATTGGAGCTGCATGGAAGTATTGTGAAAATCAAGTGTACTGGTTGTGATTTTATTGGTGAGATAAAAACTGAATTTACTGAAGTTCCACCTTTATGTAAATGTGGAAATATTCTTCGACCAGATGTAGTATGGTTTGGAGAGCAATTACCTCAAGATGTATGGAAAAATGCAATGATTCATGCTAGTGAATGTGATTTGATGGTAATAGCTGGTACATCATTAGTTGTAACACCGGCAAACACACTACCACTATATGCTAAACAAAATAATGCAATCTTAATTGAGGTTAATCCTCAAGAAACAGAAATGTCTTCAGAGATGGACTTGGTTGTTAGAAATACTAGTGCAATTTCTCTACCAGAATTTGTTTCAATGTTTAAAAAATAATTATTGTTGTGAAAAAATTCCATTTATTTTAGAATCAGAGCCTTCACCAGGATTAAAAACTGATGATGATACAGTTCCATAATCTTCATGTTCAACAATCATGTCAATATAGTAAGGTACTCCTTCGGCATCATTTACAGTAGCTTCAAAAATTGAAGTAAAGAAAGTTCCCGAAAAAAGTTCACGTTCATCAGAACGAATTACTACATTAACACTTTCTGTTTTTCCACTAGAGTCAGAATATTGTAGTAAGATATTATCATCAACTTGTTGAGCAGTAGAAAGAGACAATGTTTCATAAACTATTGGAGTAGATTTTTGAGTTGTAGGAGTTACCACATTTGTCGTTGTAGTGGTTTGACTAGATGATTTTGAATTTTGAGAATTTGGATATGGTGAAAAGACGTTTTTAATTGATTCAATTGGATCAAAGGTTGAAATTTCTTCAGAAATTACTTGTTTTGATGATTCTTTAGCTTCAGAAATTTCTTCAGTAAATTTTTCTCCAGCTTCAGAAATTTCGTTTGATATGGAATTGCTAGTAGTATCAACAATTTTATCAATCGACTCATCAATTCTCTGTTCAACCGAGTCAGAGGCTTTAGAACCAAAGTTAGTTACATCATCTTTTAGAGAGTCAACTACTGTAGCAGAAGTGGTTGGAAATAGATTATCAATTTCATTAGAGAATATCATGCCTCCTAGAATTATTACTCCTACAATTATGCCTAGTTTAATGAGCATTTGATTATAATTTTAAAAAATAGATTTTAGATTCAAACTAAAAAAAATAGTCAAAAATGATTGAATTTTCTTAGCTAATTTTCATTATTTCTAAAAACTAGCCAATTAATTATTCTATCAAAATTGCGTGATGTTAGAATTACTTTGATTGGGCCCATAGGAGATTCTCCCGCTTCCTCACAGATAGCAATTTTTCCTACAAATGCTGCTTGTTTGTTAAGATAAAACCAGGTAGTATCTTGATTAAGATGTTTTTCAAGGTATTTTCTGTAGATGTTTTGAGATTTTTTTGAATGAATTGTTTCTTTGATTTTTTCAAGTGATTCAATTTTATCTGATACTGCAGAGACTGAAAAATTTTCAATTTTTATTTCTGATAATGGAAAAATATTAGAAATTGAATTTTTGATTTTTTCAGGATCTTCTGACGGGTTTATGGATACAAACATTTCAATTTTGCAGGTAATATTTGGAAAATTCATTCTATCCAGCTTTGAATAATGTCATATGCTGCTTGAATTAATTCATCTTTTGTCAAATCATCATTTGTAATCGCATAATCAGATAATGCAATGGAATTGCTAATTCCAACACCTAATTCACGAGTATCTCTTTCTTCCAAATGTTCTTTTGTTTGTGGATCATCAGATCTTCCACGTTTTTGAAGAAAGTCAAATCTAGTGTCAGATGAAGCATGTATAGCTAAAAGTTTTACTTTACCAAATTTTTTTAAAACTTCAATTTCATCATTTGATCGAACTCCATCAATCAGTATTACATCAGAAGGTGTATCTTCAATTTGTGGCTTAATCAATTCAGCAACTGCACCTGGACCATTTTTTTCTCTAAGTTCCAACATAAGCTTTCCAAGATTTGATCTTGTTGGTTCTAGATTTCTTTTCTTAGCTTCTTCTCTAACTGTATTTCCCATATTGATAATTTTGTAACCTTTTGGTTCAAGTCCTTCAGCAATAGTTGATTTTCCTGCACCAGGCATACCTGTTAAGCACACGATGAGTTTTACCATAACATCTCAAAGATATGGCTCGTCTATGAAGCTACCGGAAATTATTATAAACATACTTCAAAGAATGTTGTGATGCGAACTTTTGTTGCTGTTGAAATTTCAAATAAAGATTTGATAGATTCTATTGAAAGATTTCAAAAAAAAATCAACATTAACGCAAAACCTGTAGAGCCTGAAAATTTTCATTTTACATTACAATTTCTAGGAGAGGTTTCTGATGAAACATTACAAAAAGTCATTCAAGCTCTCAGATCCATCGAATTTTCCAGTTTTGAGCTGAAATTGAAGGAAATAGGTGCTTTTCCAAAACCAAAATTTCCAAGAGTTGTATGGATAGGAACTGATAATGATGGAGGAGACAGGCTAAAGGAATTAGCTAAAGATGTCCAAAAAGTCTTAGAACCCTTAGGATTCACACCTGATAAACCATTCAAACCACATCTTACAATATTTAGGATTAAAAAGAAGATTGGGGATATATCTAAGGACTTGGAGAGTGAGAGAATGGTAGATTTTGGAATTCAAAAAGTTACAAATATCAAATTTAAAAAAAGTGAGCTAACACCAAATGGACCAATCTACTCTGATTTAGAGGAGGTAAGAGCTAAGGAATGAAACAAATCATATCAAAAATAATAAAAGATGTAATTCCATCTTCATCAGAAGAAAAATCAAAAAATAAAATTGCTGAGTTAGCTTTAGAACTTGTAGAAAAAGAAGTTAGAAAGTATCCGGAAATTATTGGATTAGAATTTGGTGGTTCGTTTGCAAAAGGAACTTGGTTATCAAAAGATGCAGATGTAGATATTTTTGTTAGATTCAAAAAATCTACATCAGAAGCAGATTTTGAAAAGATTTCAAAAAAAGTTGGATTTGATTCTTTGAAAAAGTATTCTCCGTATGTTAGATATTCAGAGCATCCATATGTTGAGGCTAATATAAAAAAGACAAAGATAAACGTAGTACCATTTTATGATGTAAAAGTCGGACAGTGGAAAAGTGCTGCGGATAGATCCACTTTTCATACAAAGTATATGAAAAAATCACTTACACCAAAAATGAAAAACGAAGTTAGAGTTTTGAAAACTTTTCTAAAAATAAATGGAATTTATGGAGCAGAAATAGCTAAACAAGGATTAAGTGGATATGTTTCTGAAGTATTAATCCTAAATTATGGAACTTTTGAAAACGTCATAAAATCAATTTCTAAAATAAAAGAAAATGAAGTTATTGGAAAGGCTACAAAAAAGTTTGATACAGCCATTGTAATAATTGATCCTATTGATGGAAATAGAAATTTAGCTGCAGCAATTTCAGATGAAAATCTTGGAAAATTTGTATTGATCTCGAGAGCGTTTAAAGAAAAACCAAAGTTAGAGTTTTTCAAAAATAAAAAATCAAAAATTTCAAAAAAACATTGGCAAAATATGTTAGTAGTAAAATTTGATTTTAAAATACGTAGTCCAGATATCATTTGGGGACAGATTAAAAGAGCAACATCATCATTAACAACACAGTTAGAATTAGCTGGATTCAATGTACTAAGAAGTAGCTCCCATACTGATCAGCAAAAGGAGGCATACCTCTTTTTCTTACTTGAATCTAGAAGGATTTCTCAAATTTATGCTAAAAAAGGACCAGAGTTTTTCAGAGAAGATAGTGCAAAAAGCTTTATCTTCAAAAATAGAAAAAATTCGGAAATCATGTGGATTGGAAATGATCAGAAAATTGTATCAATTGAAAATAGAAAGCATATAGAGGCTGACAAGTTTCTTGCCTATTTTCTAAAAAATAATCTAAAAACAGGCATACCAAAGGGTCTTGAGGCTGATTTCAAGAAAGGGTACAAGATTTCCATTGGAGATAAGAATTTGAGTAAATCAATTAAAGAGGCAGCAAGTGAGTTGATTTCAACTAATGGCACATTCCTTCATTTCAATTAAGAAATTTGCTGATGAGCCATACTCAAAAATTCTTGGATTTCCTAGAGCAACAAATCGTCAACTAAAATCAAGAATTAAAGAGTTAGAGAAATTAAAAATCAAATCCATTTCATTAACTGGACCAACTACACTAGGTAAATTGGCAATTTTAGGCAAAGGATATGTCGGTGTTGTAGTACTTGCAAAAAGAAACAACAAAGAAGTTGCATTAAAAATTAGAAGAACTGATTCGCAAAGAAAAGACATGAAATCTGAAGCAGAGTTGTTAAAATTAGTAAATTCAATAAATGTTGGACCAAAAATTATTGATGCAAGTAAAAATTTTGTAGTAATGGAATATCTTGATGGTCAAAAAATAGGCCAATGGATAGAAAATCTGAAAGGTATTGGTAGTTCAAAAAAACTAAAATCAACAATTAGAAAAATCCTAGAAGATTGTTACAGATTAGATCAAATTCAATTTGATCATGGGGAATTAAGTAACATCTCTAAACATGTTATAATTGGAAAATCGAAAATCAGTTTAATTGATTTTGAGAGTTCTAGTACAAAAAGAAGACCATCAAATGTAACATCAATAACACAAGCAATTTTCATAGGTTCAGGAATTGCAAAGAAAGTTCAAAGAATTTACAAAAATCCTACTAAAGAAAAAATTATTCAAGCATTGAAGAACTATAAACAAGAAAAGAATTCTGAAAGTTTTGAAGAATTGTTGAAGATTCTGAAACTATAATGGGAACGGCAGGATTTGAACCTGCGACCACTAGTCCCCCAGACTAGTATCATACCAAGCTAGACGACGTTCCCTTGCCTCAGAGGCACAAAATGAAATTATTAAA
>JANQNM010000030.1 GCA_028279625.1 Candidatus Nitrosopumilus sp.
ATCTAGTCTATTTTGTACTGTATTAGTATTGTTGGACGTATCTGCCTCAAGTGCTTTCATTGCAATGTATTGTATTGGTTCAGAGACATTTGTTAGGCACAATGCCTCCAGTTTTGCCATTTTTTCAATAATCTTAGAATCTGCAATGGCGTAACCTACTCTAAATCCTGTCATAGCATGAGATTTTGAAAATGACTGAGTTACAATACTCTTGTCATAATTGTAACTTAGAATACTTTTCCAATTTGTTTTAGCATAATCTGAATAAATTTCATCACTTAGAACATAGATGTTATTCTTTTTTGCCAATTCGATTATTTGATCTTGTAATTTTTCAGGAAGAATTTTTCCTGTTGGATTATTTGGATAGTTCAGAACAATCATCTTTGTATTTGAATTGATTGTATTTTCTATTTGTTGTATTGATGGTTCCCATTTTTCTTCTAAAGTTGTATTGACTGTTCTAACTTTAATTCCGGAATTCAGTGCACAATCTTTGTATGCTGGCCATGCTGGTTCAATCACTACCATTTCATCTCCTGGGTTAAGTAAGGTTGTAATTGCAGTAAAGATTGAAAATCTTGCACCTGGACTAACTATGATATTTTTTTCTGTAACATTGGTGTTAAATTTATTTGAAACGAATTTTGCAAGAGCTTCTCGAAAAACTGGCATTCCTCTTGCTTGACCATATTTAACAAATCCTTTGTCAAATACTTCTCCAAGTGCATCTTTTACAATTGCTGGTGGTAAAAAGTCTGGTTCACCTACTTCCATATGGATAATTTTCTTTCCTTGTTGTTCAAGAGATTTTGCTTTTAGGAAAATTGAGAGATGTGTTTGCTTGTTTGTAGATTGAACTTTTACTGATTCATTTAACAGAAAATTCAAAAATTTTGTAGCAATTGCTTCATCAAGACCAATTTCATTACATAACGAAATTACTTTTCCTCGCAAGTTATCTTCTCTAACTTCATCAGTAACTCCTTTTCCGATGTTTTTCTTTACTTCGCCAATCTCTTTTGCAATTTCTGTTCTTGTTTTGAGTAACTTTATCATATCTAGAGTAACTTCGTTCATCCTATTGCGGAGTTCATCAATGTCTGCCATTTTCTTACAAAACAGGCTTGATTTTTCCCGAAATTAGTGCATGATCTGCTATAGTTAGGGCTACCAGTGAATCTACTACAGGTGGTGCTCTGGGAACAACACATGGGTCATGTCTTCCTTTTACTTGTAGCATGGCCTCTTTCTTAGTTTTAATATCAACGGTGCTTTGTTTTTGTGCAATTGAGGATGCAGGTTTGAATGCTACTCGCATAGTTATTGGCATTCCATTTGAAATACCTCCCAAAATTCCTCCAGAATTATTTGTTTTTGTAACTATCTTTCCTTTCTTAATTGTATACAAATCATTATTTTCTGAACCATAAATCTCTGAACCTCTGAATCCTGAACCAAACTCTACTCCTTTAACTGATGGAATGGAAAACATTGCTTTACTCAAATCTGATTCTAATGAACTAAAAATTGGTTCCCCCAGTCCTACTGGAACATTTGTAGTAACTGATTCAATAATACCTCCTAATGAGTCTCCTTTCTTTCTTGCATCCAAAATACTTGCTCTCATCTTTTTTGCTGTTTTATCTTCTGGACATCTTACTTCATTTTTGTAAATTGAATTCACCATTTTTTGATTAAATTCTCTTTCCATCTTTATTTTCCCAATCTGAGACGTGAAAGAGTTTGTTTCAATTCCTAATGTGACTTTGAGTAATTTTCTAGCAATTGCACCTCCCATTACATGAGTTGCAGTTAACCTTCCAGAGAATCTTCCTCCTCCTCTGTAATCATTGTGATGATTGTATTTCATCATTGCAGGATAATCTGAATGACCTGGTCTAAGTTTTGTCTTCAAATTTTCATAATCTTTTGATTTTTGATCACTGTTCCAAATTACCATGGTGATTGGTGCACCTGTAGTATGTCCTCTAAATACTCCTGAAATAATTTCAACAATGTCTCCTTCTTTTCTTTGTGTAGAGATTAAATTTTGTCCAGGTCTTCTTTGGTTAAGCATTTTTTGAATATCTTTTTCATCAATTTCTAATCCTGCAGGACATCCGTCTAATACTGCCCCAATGGATTTTCCATGACTTTCACCAAAACTGGTCAAAACAAGACGCTGACCAATAGAACTTCCCGGCAACACACTATCAAAGTTAAATGATGCTTATAATTCCTCATTCTGAATTTTTTTAAAATCTATAATCTGTTTTCCACATTTTTTGGGTAATTTTTTAGGTATAATTAAAAATTATATTATATTGAATAATTAGATGAAATAATTACAATATATTCTTAAATATCATAATAACGTGTACAATATACGATGAAACGTGCAAATTTTAACGCATAATTTGCGCGGCTCTGCGAAAAATACATGTTATCTACGCAAAAGCGTTGTCGGGTGAAGAGAAAGCTTTTCACTCTATACAGAGTCGCGCCTCTTACCCCTTTTAGTTGATTTTTTTGAAAAACTGTTTTTTACTGAACTTGAATTTTTGCACCCAATCTATTCATCACTTCTACAAAATTTGGATAAGATACTTTTACAGATTCTGGATCTGAGACAATACAATTTCCAATATACATTCCGGCAATACAAAATGCCATGAAAAGTCTATGATCATTTTCAGAATTTAATTCAGCACCAACAATATTTTCAGATGGTTCTAAAATCATTCCATCTTCTTTTTCTTCAATCTTTATTCCAAGTTTTGTCAATTCTCTTGCAACAATTGCAATTCTATCTGTCTCTTTTAATCTTGCATGTTTAACATTTACAATTTCAATAGGTGATGATGAATTTATTGCAAGTATTGCCAGTGGTGGCAAAAGATCTGGAGAATTACTCAAATCAAATCTTCCTCCACTTAATTTCTCTGGAGATTTTACTTTGATTTCTTCATCATTTATTGTAACAGTAACTCCCAATTGTTCTAAAATGTCTATGAAAACTTCGTCTCCTTGTGGAAGATTACCGATATTTCCTTTGATAGAAATATCTTCTCCATTAAGAACTGCAGCTGAAAGCAACAACGCAAGACTTGAAAAGTCAATAGGAACTGTAAATGTGGTATTTCTATAAATCTGTGGTGAAATATTATATCTTTTGTATGGAATTAATGTTTGTACTGTAACTCCAAATTTTCTCATTGTTGCAATCGTTGCATCAAGATATGGTTTAGAAACTAAATTCCCTTCTATTGAAAGATTAATTCCATTTTCTGTAAGTGGTGCACTGATCAACAATGCTGAAATAAATTGACTCGAAAAATTTCCTGGAATTGTTACATCTCCTCCAGAAATTTTTCCCTTGATTTTGATTGGAGGCTTTCCATCTGTAGAACTACATTGTGCACCAATACTTGATAATGCATCTAAGAGAGGCTGCATTGGTCTTTTTTGTAGGCTGGAATCACCCGTAAGTGTAATCTCTTCTGAAAATAAACTGGCAATGCCTGATGCTATTCTTATGGTAGTTCCAGAGTTTTCAGTATTAATTTCAGGTACATTTGTGCCTAATTTTATTGGATTTTTGACAATTATGGATGAATTTTCAGTTTCTATATCTGCACCGAATTTTTTGCATGTATCAATTGTTGCAATAGTATCAGCTGATAGCAAAACATTCTCTACTTTACTATCATTTCCAGCAAGTGATGCAAGAAATATTGCTCTGTGTGTGTAACTCTTGTTTGGAGGACATGTTACTTGTCCTGATATTTTTGATTTTTCAACTTTACAATTCATGAACTTCCGCCTTTTTGTTACTAATTTTAGAAATAATTATACTGCCTTCTAGTGCCGAAAATATTTTTTTAATGTTTGATTCATTTTCTTTTTTAACAATTGCAGCAATGGCTGGACCGTTTCCAGAAACTGAAGCTCCTAATGCTCCTTTTTCAATTAAACTTGTAATTACTTTAGGATCTGAATTCAAAATTGATGCAGTAGCCAATCCGTTAATAATCATTGCTTCCCAATAGCTTTCCTTTCTGGCAAGCTCCCATGCATTTTCAAATATTGATGACAAAACTTTGAGATTTTTTAGATTTCCTCTTTTTCTGTTTTTTGGAATGAATATTACTGCAATCAAATTTGTTGGACCTTTATCAAAGTGAATTCTTTTCTTCTTTGCATTGTCTGTAACGTTGAATCCTCCATAGTAACACGAACATGCATCATCATATGCACCAGTAATACTTACCTTGGATTCTATTGATGCGTCCACTCCTGCAAGTAAAATTTGTTGATCATTAAATTTTGGCTTGAATATTTTTGCACATGCTAATGCAACAGCAGATGAAATTGCACTAGAACTCTTCAAACCATAACCTGTAGGAATTTCAGAATCAAGTGTAATTGTAATCTTGTTTTGTTCTAAATCTTTTTTTGGAACAATCTTTTCAACTGTCTTGTTTATCAAACGAGAACTAAGTGTCTTGTTTTCAGATTGAATTGTAATTCCTTTGCCTGGACTAGTCTCAACTACTGCCTCTACCTTTAATCCAATCCCTAGAGTAGCTCCCTTTTGGGTTGCAATGGCATTTACGAGTGAAATTGCCCCATGGACTATTGCTTTTGATTTTGCCATTCTAAAATCCTCCTAACAATGCTTTTTTCATGGCATTATAAGGTGCTTCCATATCATGCCATATCTCAAAGGCTCTAACTGCTTGCCCCAATAACATCTCATAACCAAAAATTATCGTAGCATTTTCTTCTTTTGCTTTTTTGATAAAATCTGTGTTCATTGGCATGTAGACAATATCGTAGACAATGGTTTTTTCATTTATTCCTTCTAATGAAATTGGACTTGGTTCATTCTTCAAACCTACTGATGTTGCATTTACAATAATGTCATAATTTTTTGCTGAATCTTTTACATCTTCAATTTTAATTGCATTTGCATTCAAACCAATCTTCTCTGAAAATTCTGCTAACTTGATTGCATTATCTAGAGTTCTGTTTGCAATAGTTATACTACTTGCTTTTTCTTTTGCAAATCCTGCAACGATAGCTCTTGCAGCTCCTCCTGCGCCTAACAAAAGAACTTTAGTATCTGCAATTGGTAATTCTTTTTTCTTAAATGGCTCAAGAAAACCATCCATGTCTGTGTTGTATCCTTTTAGAATTCCGTCTTTGTTTGAAACTGTGTTTACAGCACCAATAACACTACATGATTCATCAATTTTATCAACATACTTCATCATCTCAACCTTGTGTGGAATTGTTACATTGAATCCATTAATCTTGATTTTTTTGAGACCTTCAACTCCTTCTTCTAATTCCCCTCTAGGAATTCTATATGCGATATAAGAACAATCAAGATTTAATTCTCTAAAAGCTGCACTGTGAAT
The DNA here is from genome assembly GCA_028279625.1 of Candidatus Nitrosopumilus sp. GTDB lineage: Archaea > Thermoproteota > Nitrososphaeria > Nitrososphaerales > Nitrosopumilaceae > Nitrosopumilus. The sequence goes on from JANQNM010000030.1 coordinate 5,427, forward strand.
ATTTGGAGATAATGAATGATCAATTGGGTCTCCAATTACTGCAAATATTTTACTCATCTTATTTTTCTGAGATAATGATTGATTTAAACTCTCAATTGTAATAATTATTTTTTCAAGTTTGTAATTTTCTTTACTTCATCAACACTGAATTGGCCTGGTGCCACAGCTTTTCCTAATGAGACATAGGTGTATGGGCTTCCAAGATATAGGCACAAAATTCTTGAAATTCTTCCCAAATCCCCCATTGCAAATGCTATCAAGTTTGTTTTTCCTCTTTTACTATACAATTCTAGCATTCTTGTTGAATCATCAGTTGATTTTGCTGTACATACAATTTTCACATTTGATGAGAATCTATTCATTTGACTCATCCTCTTTTTTAGTTCTGTAGAATTTGGTGTTTTCTTAAAGTCATGCCATGATACTAACAATTTCGTCTTAGTTGATCTTAGATATTTTGCAAGTGATGCATTTCTCTTCAGTGAGTTAAATTCTACATCTAGTAAGAATGGATTGTATTCTGCAATTAATTTAAGAATTGCAATTCTCTCTTTTTCATTTCCCTGAAATTTACCCCCCTCTGTTTTTGGTCTTAGCGTACAAACAACTTTGTTAAGATCTTTTTTAATCAGTTCTAGAGCAGAAGGAATTTGTTCAATCTTCAAAAAATCAAATCTTACTTCTACATAATCTGATTTCTTTAATGCAATCTTTAGCGTTTGTTTGATTTTGTTTGGAGTCGTTTCTGCAATAGATACACAGGTTTTGTATTTCATTTTATTTTTCTAGTATGTATTCGTCTGAAACTTCCATTCCAAAATGTCTTCCAGTTGCTGGCTTTGCATGTACCATTACTGTATCTCCTTTCTTGAGATGTGTTACTGATACAAGTTGTCCATTTGGTTTTACAAATCTAATTGTCTCTGCATCTTGTGCAATAATTCCTCCTATTTCTCCACCTGCAGAAGCCTTGATCATTAACATTGGTCTTCTTTCAATCTTTGATCTTCCAACAGTTGCTCTTCGTGCTTTACCTTTGGAATTTAGAATCAAAACTTCAGAGCCTGTCTCTACTTCTGAAAGATAATTGGTAGTTCCATCAGGTGATAGTGTGTAACAATGTACTGCACCTGCATTTACTCTAAATGGTCTTGGTGATGTAAATGATGAACCCACTGATTCATTGTGTACCAAAAACATAAAGTTTGATCTACTTCCAATTAGCATTCCCTCTCCCTTGTGAAGCATTGATGCTGTATCAACACAAACTCTTTCACCATCCCCGACTTCTTTGATTTCAATAATCTTTGCTGGTTTCATGTCAAAACTTCTAGTTCCCAAGTATACCATGGCCTCTCTTACTTCATTAATTGATGATGTGCTGAAGATTACGCCGTCTACTCCTACTTCTAGAATTGAAAACATCTTTCTTACTTCCTCAGGAGTTCTTGCAATTGCAAAAATTTTTGTATGGATTTTGTGCAATTTTGCAATAATGTTTTCTAATGGAATTATTTTCCAATCCTTTACTTCTACAATTACAAAGTCTAATCCTTTCTTTGCTATTGTTAGAATATCTTCAATATCTGAATTTGATAAAACTTGGAACTTCCTTCCTACTTTTTTTCCCTTTGGTTTTGTTGCTCCATCTTTTTCGAGTACAACAAAATTTGCATTACTAGAAGCGTAAACTGTTTGAAGTTTTGATTTCTTTTTTCCTAGTTTCTTTGGATCAAGATGTACCATTTTGATTCCTTCGGCCTCTAATTGAGGTAAAAATTTGGCTAATTGTGCCTGTGACACTTTAGGCGAAATTATTAATTCTCTGGATTTACTCAATTTTTTTCACTGCTTCCTTTGCAGTTCCTTTTCTGAAAATTATTTCAGCTAATGCTTCTACCATTTTCTCTGGAGTCTTATGTGCAAAGATGTTTCTTCCATATGTTACACCTTTTGCACCTGCAGTCATGGCATCTTCTGTCATCTGAAGAATATCTAAATCTGTTTTTGCTTTTGGTCCTCCTGCAATTACAATTGGAACTGGAGTACTCTTTACAATTTTTGCAAAAGAGTCAACGTCTCCTGTGTAAACTGTTTTTACAATATCTGCACCACATTCAGCACCAATTCTTGCGACATGTCCGACAATTTCAGGATCATGAGGATCTTTGATATTTTCACCCCTTGGATACATCATTGCCAACAATGGCATTCCCCATTTGTGACATTGATCAGCTGTCATTCCAAGTTGTTCTAACATCTCTGGCTCTTCTTTTCCTCCGATGTTGATGTGTAATGAAACTCCGTCTGCCCCTAATGCTACAGCTTCTTTTACAGTTCCTGTAAGCATTTTTCGATTTGGTGACATTGATAATGCTGTGCTACTTGAAAAATGAACTAAAACTCCAACTCTGGTTGGTTTTGGCATGGCTTTGATGATTCCTTTGTTGATGATTACACTTGTGAGACCATGTCCCTCACATTTGTAAATTGTAGAAGCGGGGTCTTCAAGACCCTCAATAGGTCCATTTGAAATGCCATGATCCATTGGAATGCATAGCATCTTTCCTTTGCGGAGAATTCGATTAAGTCTAATTTGATTACCAGATACCATGAGTTGATCTCCTTTTTGTGCCCTACTTAAAAATAACGTGAATCATTGAACTCAGATTTCACAAAAATTGAGCACAAATCACTCATTTAGTTTAATTCTTTTTTTGTTCATTATTTCTATCAAGGATTAAATAGAAAATACAAAGAATGAAAAACACTTGAGTCAGACAACTGAACAGCTGCAAAAAAGCGACATCAAAGACATTTTAGAAAATTCTCTTAATGGTAAAAGACCTGGTCCAGAAGATACTATGAGACTCTTAGAGTCTGATGATGTACATCTTATGGGATTAGTATCAGGACATCTAACAAGAAAACAGTTTGGCAAAAAGGCATCTTTTGTAAATAATATTATTTTGAATTACACCAACGTTTGCATTACTGATTGCAAATTTTGTGCATTTTACAGATCACCTGGAGCTGAGGATTCTTACACGTTAACACTTGAACAAATTGAATCTAGAGTAAAGACTGCATGGGATATGTTCAAGATTAGACAAGTTCTGATTCAAGGTGGACATAATCCAAGCTTGAAGATCGAATACTATGAAGATGCATTTAGAATGATTCGTGAAAAATTCCCAAAAGTTGGAGTTCATGGATTATCTACATCTGAAATTGATATGATTGCTAGAGTTGAGAAATCCTCCACAAAAGAAATTCTATCTAGACTAAAAGATGCTGGTCTACAATCAATTCCTGGAGCAGGAGCTGAAATCTTAGTTGATTCAGTAAAAGATGTCATTAGTCCAAAGAAAATTTCTAGTGATGACTGGATTAGAATAATGGACGAAGCACATACTATTGGAATTCCTGCTTCTGCAACAATGATGTACGGACATGTTGAAAACAAAAACGATATTGTAGAACACTTTTTCAAAATTGCTAAACTTCAAGAAAAAACAAAAGGATTCATGGCATTTATCCCATGGAATTTTGAACCAAACAATACTTTGATGCAAGAAGAAGGACTAGTTGAATATGGAACTGGTGGAATTCAACTTTTGAAAATGATTGCAATCTCTAGGCTTGTGTTTGATGGATTAATTCCTCATATCCAATCATCATGGCTAACAAATGGTATTGGAATGGCACAACTTGCATTGCAGTATGGTGCAGATGACTTTGGTGGAACTTTGATTGGTGAGGAGGT
>JANQNM010000058.1 GCA_028279625.1 Candidatus Nitrosopumilus sp.
CGCATTTTTTCCATATTTTCAAAAAATTCCTATGGAATTTTAAGATTGTCTCATTAGAAAAATAAAGGACTAAACTCATCTTCATTTATGGCTGATGTCACTGATGAAGATCGTGAACGAGTAGAGCTATTGAGTTTGATTTCTAGATCAAAAGATGAATTCAAAAAACTCTCACTTGAACAACTCAAAAGACTCCAAGAATTGGTAGAAAAGAAAGACTATAGTCATAACAAAAAAGCCCATAAATCTAAAGTGAAACTTCTTGGCAGAATTAATGTCCGAATTTATGAAATAACTGAGGGTAAAGGAATCTGGGGTTAACCCAATTAAGTACAAATATTATTGCAAAGTTGAATGATTGTGGCAAAAAATAATCTGATTAAAGAAACTAGCCCTTACTTACTCCAACATGCAGAAAATCCCGTCGATTGGTATTCATGGAATGATGAAGCCCTACAAAAAGCAAAAGATGAGAATAAGCCCATTTTTCTTAGCGTTGGTTACAGTTCTTGCCATTGGTGTCATGTTATGGCCCATGAATCATTTGAAAATGAAGATGTTGCAAAATTTATGAATGAAAATTTTGTTAACATAAAAGTTGACAGAGAAGAAAGACCTGACATTGATGATATTTACCAAAAAGTTTGTCAGATAGCAACAGGTCAAGGTGGTTGGCCACTAAGTGTATTTCTTACACCAGATCAAAAACCATTCTACGTTGGAACTTATTTTCCAGTCTTAGATTCTTACGGCCGTCCTGGATTTGGAAGTATATGCAGACAACTATCCCAAGCTTGGAAAGAAAAACCAAATGATATTGAAAAAACCGCAGAAAATTTTCTTGATGCGCTAAATAAAACAGAAACAATCAAAATTTCATCAAAACTAGAACGCGTGACTCTTGATGAAGCTGCAATGAATTTATTCCAATTAGGTGATTCTACATATGGTGGATTTGGTTCTGCACCAAAATTTCCAAATGCTGCAAATGTCTCTTTTCTATTTAGATATGCAAAACTTTCAGGACTTTCAAAATTTAACGAATTTGCGCTCAAAACACTCAACAAAATGGCAAAAGGAGGGATTTTTGATCAAATTGGAGGTGGATTTCATAGATATTCTACAGATGCAAAATGGCTCGTACCTCATTTTGAAAAAATGTTATATGATAATGCACTGATTCCTGTAAACTATGTTGAAGCATATCAGATAACAAAAGATCCTTTCTATCTTGATGTTTTGAAAAAGACTCTTGACTTTGTTATTCGAGAAATGACTTCTCCTGAAGACGGATTTTATTCTGCATATGATGCAGATTCAGAGGGAATTGAAGGGAAATTCTATGTGTGGAAGAAAAGTGAAATTAAAGAAATCTTAGGAGATGACGCTGAGGTATTTTGCCTTTACTATGATGTCACTGATGGTGGAAATTGGGAAGGAAATAATATTTTGTGCAATAATCTGAATATCTCTACTGTTGCATTCAATTTTGGAATTTCTGAAGAACAAGTTAGAGAAAAACTCGAATCCTGCTCTAAAAAATTGTTGAATGTTCGCTCAAAGAGGATTGCACCCGGATTAGATGACAAAATTCTTGTTTCATGGAATTCTTTGATGATCACAGCATTTGCAAAAGGTTACAGAGTCACAAATGATCCAAAATATCTTGAAGCTGCAAAAAATTGTATTTTATTTATTGAAAAAAATCTATTTGAAGGAGAACAACTCTTACGAACTTACAAAAATGGTACGGCAAAAATTGATGGTTATTTAGAAGACTATGCTTATTTTGTAAATGCATTGTTGGATGTATTTGAAATTAATGCAAATTCAAATTATCTTGAATTGTCTTTAAAACTCGGAAAACATTTAATCAAACATTTCTGGGATTCGGAAACTAATAGTTTCTTTATGAATTCTGACAATCATGAGAAACTCATTATCCGACCAAAAAGTAATTACGATTTATCATTACCCTCTGGAAATTCTGTTTCTGCATTTGTCATGCTTCGATTGTATCATTTCTCCCAAGAACAACAATTTCTTGAAATTGCCACAAAAATAATGGAATCTCAGGCACAAATGGCTGCAGAAAATCCCTTTGGATTTGGATATTTACTAAATACCATTTCTCTCTATATGGAAAAACCTCTAGAAATTTCCATAGTCAATCCTGAGAATTCTGAAATCTGTGAATCTCTTTCTACAAATTATTTGCCAAATTCTATGATGGTTACAATTAATGATTCTACTCAATTAGAAAAATTATCTCACTTCCCATTTTTTGCAGGAAAGAATTTTGAAAACAAAACATCTGTTTTTGTTTGTAAAAATTTTTCTTGTTCTCTTCCACTACATACAATTGACGAGATAAACTCTCATCTTTAGATTTTGTTTAAATTAACTTGAATAGTGTTTCCAACTTGAGGTCTTCCCATACTGTCATATCTTGATTTTGGCATTGCAATTGTAATTTGTGTTTGTTGATATGTTTTGATGTTTACTGTTGGTTGAGCCTGCAATATTGCTTCTAGTAATGGCATTACTTGTTCTTTAGTTTCAGAATCAAGTTTTTTTGAAACATTTTCAATTATCATTTGTTTTTGTGAAATTGGTTCAGTTGAAACATTCTCAATTAATGTTAATTGAATCACTTGACCATTATCCACAATTTGTGTGATCTTAAACTCGTTTGTTGCTGACATACTGTCTTAGAATTCACTTGTGATTTATCTTTAACTGAATGCAAAAAACATTGTCACAACTGCAAAAACTACTGATGAAGCAACTCCTAAAACAAAAATTAGTTTACTTCCATCTAATTTCATAGCTTTAGTTTGTTTTAATAGAATTAATTTGTAATGATTTTCAATTTTTTGATCTTACTGATGATTTCTACGTAATTGTTTTAATACAAAAAGACCATTTTCTGGTATCGCAAGTAACTAACACTGTATTCATACACCTGCGATAGTACGACCATGTCCAACAGAAGAGTGAGGAAGGGTGCCTAATTAGGCACCTTTTCCTCTAAATTATTACGATTCATCAGGAGTTTTATTTGATGTCGCAGATTCTTCCTCATCACTTGAGGGATTTAGTATTGCTTTTTTGATTAGTTCTGCTTTGTCTTTGATAATTTGATTAAATTCTCTCATATCCTCCAAACTTGGCGTTTGTTGTTGATTTTGATATGCCTGCATAAATCCTGAATAAACACACCCTGTGATAATCCCAAATGCAGTATCTGGAATAGATTCTACTTCTGGAAGAAAATTTTCTGCAATCTGTTTGTATGATTCTGATTCACTTATGTAATAATCAATTAAACTATCAATGAAATCTTTATTTTCTTTTGATATTGCCATAATTTTTTCTCTATTTCCTAGTTTATTTAACTGTCTTTGATTAATCGTTTATTTATTCATCAAATATTTTCTAAATATTGTGGAAATTAGAATCTGATGAAGATTTTTTTCGAATATATGATTCTAAAAAAATGATTGCAGGATATTTTGATCCAGATTATGGTGACATTTACCCAAAAGAAAATTATGAAGAAATTGTTTCTTCAATGCTAAAAAACCATGATAAAATTTTAGGTGGTGTTGTCATGGTTCCCTTAGTAAAGTTTAGACTTTTTGATACTGATTTAGACACAAATCTTTCTGAGGTTCAACAAAATGTTATTCGAGTAAAAGAACATCTAAAAAAATGGGAAGATTTTCTATCTCAAACAAATCGTCAAGTTCATTCAATTAGGATTTCTCATACTGATCAAGACATGCTTACTATAACATTTCAAATTAAATTCTCAAAACCTACTCCATTGGAAAAAAAACAATTGTTAGATGAAATTTTCCCTACTTTAGATTTGTTGCAGAAATCAAGTTTGTTATAATCCTGCCTGAAAATCTAGTAATTCCAATATATGCTGACAATGTCGCTACAAGTAACACAACTGTGCCTATTGGGAATTCTGGAACTGCTGCATACTCTTCAGATTCTGCAATCAATGTGTACTCATCAATCTGGCTAGTTTGAGATTTGTCAGGTATTGATACTAGAAAGAAAGCATTGTCTTCTGCACGTAAATAATCTGGTTCAGGATGAACTTTAGACACTGCTGCAACTTTTCCTTCTTTATCATATAATGTTGCAATAATAGCTACAGTATTTGCTGTAATCTCTCCTTTATTGGTAACAGTTCCAGTAATCATCAAGTTATTGTGATTATCCCGTGACAATTCAGAATCAGAAATATCTATGACTTGACTTTTAGGTGAACTCACTTTGTAATCTAATTCCAACGAATATGATTCTGTAACTTTAGCTTCTCCATTTGTTAATATCAAATCAAAAGGACCTTTCATTCCTGGCATTATTGTATTGACTAAAGAACTTGTTTCCTTTGTAGCAATCTGATTATTTGATTCATCAAATAATGTAACTAAAACACTAATCTGGTTTAATGGAATTTCAAGATCATTTTTTATCTCCCCTACAATGTGTAGTGACCCGTCATCACCAACATATTTTTGATCATTTTCTATGTATGCCTCTCCAAATGCAAGTGGAGTAATTCCAACAAATACAAAAATCATTAAGAAAAATTTTTCCACAATTAAGATGAGTCTCGTTCTTTAAAGAAGTTTATGGATTAATCATTGATTATGGAAGATGGTCTATTTTCCATTTTTTGGCTTCATTTACACAGTTAAACCATTCTGTTTCTATTTGGTCTGAATCAAATCCTCTTGATTCATTTTTGAATTTTTTATCACATTTTTCAAGCATGTTTTCAGAAACCTGTATTACTTTTTGTGTTAAACCGCTCTGTGGTGCTTCAAACTCTCCTTCTTCATCATATTTCTTAACTCCTGTCTTAGCTGAAAAGTATTCCACTAGCCCTTGCAACTCAAAATCAAATGCTTCTTGGAATAATGTATCTGATCTAACCTTTGCTGACTCATCACCTGTATTCATCCATTCAATATACTGAGAATCACTTTGCAGTTGAGTTTCAGACGATAGTTTTAACAAATCAACTGAGCTCTCAAAACCAAAACCTTTTGGAGGTGACAATTTTTCATATTTTGAAATTATTTCATTAAATTCATTCAAATGATTCTCGTAAAATCCTAACAACTCTTGTTTTGTAATATCTCCTTCTTCTAGTTTGATTTTCTCTGAATAGAACTTTGATTGTAATTCTGCAACCTCAACTTGTATCTGTTCTAATTCTTTTCCAAACTGCAAGCCTTGCTGCTTTGTTTGATCTACTGAATAATTGTAGCCTGCAATTGCTCCTATAATTCCAACTGCAACAATTCCGATAATGATATTTTGAATTTTCTTTTTTTTCAAAGATAATCTACATAATTTCCATTTTCGTCTAATCTCAACTCTATTGTAAATTCAGTACCGCTGATAAATGAATCATTTCGAGTTGATCTAACTCTGCCAATAACAAGTTCATAAGGCCAAATTTCCACAACAATAGCGCCTACTTTGGCTGTTGGAGTTTCTGTAATTTCCATATCTTCACGTTTTACACCATGTTTTTCAAGCATGTGAATTGCATGGTCCAAAAGTGGTTTAGGATTATTGTAATTTAGTACCCAAACTGGTGCTTCATAATCAATTTTTTGCAATTTGAAATGAACCTAATTTTCTCCTATAACAATTATTCGGGAACTATGACATTGAGTGTCATTGTACTAACTACTCTTGAAAGCTTTCTAATTGTTGCAATTGCCTTCTCAAACCCATCTTGGTTTTCAGTTTGAATCTCTGCAATTACGTCATATGCGCCAAATGTAAGATATGCATTAGTGACATCATCCATCTGTTTTAATTCATCAACGATGTATTCTTCAGCGCCAAGATCACAATTTAATAAAATGAATCCTTTATGCATTACTTTATCTTAAATTAACTTAGGAACTTCAGACCTTTAAGTTTTGCAGTAATTACCATCTACTGCGACCGCCATAGCTGTTTCTATGACCGCCTCTATCGTTATGTCTTCTTCTTCCACCTCTGTCGTCTCTTGAATCTCTTCTTCCACCTGATCTTCCAAATCCGCCAGAACGACCTCCTCCTGAATAATTAGATCTTGACTTGCCTCCATATCTTCTTGATGGAATCTCCCTCTTCAGTGGGTCTGGAATTGAAATTTCTATTCCCATTTCTTGATTCAAATCTTTGATGGGAACTTTGATTTGACGTTTGATAATGTTCCAATCCCCAACTGATGAATATGAAACAAATGTGATTGCTTTTCCATTTGCGCCTGCTCTTGCAGTTCTTCCAATTCTGTGAAAATATGTCATTTCTTGATTTGGTATGTCATAATTAATTACTAGTGCAACTCTTGGAACATCAATTCCTCTTGATGCTACATCAGTTGCAACTAAGACATCTGCCTTTCCACTTCTAAATTTAGCCATTGATTGTTCTCTTCTATGTTGGGACATATCTCCTTCAATTGCTACTGCATCAAATCTTTCTCTATGAAGGAATTTTGCCACATCTCTGGTTCTGTATTTTGTAGAACAAAAGACAATTGATTGACCTTTTGTTTCCTTGATAAAATCAATAAGATATTTGACTTTGTCACGATCTTTTATTACTAAATATGATTGATCAATGCCTTCACCACTAAGATCATCTGCATCCAAAAGGAATTGTTTTGGATTCTTTAGATATTCTTCAGATAATCTGAGAATCTCCGTAGGCATTGTTGCTGAAAATAATGACATGACTCTTTCTTCTGGTGCTAAATCTAAGATGAATTGAATATCATCAATGAATCCCATGTCAAGCATTGTGTCTGCTTCATCAAGAACAATATGTGTAACATCTCTGAGCTCAATTGAACCACGTTTCAAATGATCAATTAGCCTTCCTGGCGTGGCAACTACAATTTCTACTCCTCTCTCTAGAGCATCAAGTTGAATTCCCATTCCTTGACCTCCATAGACTGTTGCTACTCTAATTTCTGTATGTTTTCCAAATTTTTTAATTTCATCTGTGATTTGCATTGCTAATTCTCTTGTTGGAGCCATGATCAATCCTTGAATCCCATTCTTTGGTTTAATCTCTTGAAGCATTGACAATGAAAATGCTGCAGTTTTTCCAGAACCAGTATGTGCTTGCCCTACAACGTCTCTTCCAGTAAGTAAAACTGGAATAACTGCTTCTTGAATTGGAAATGCTTCTTCAAATCCAAGATCACGAATTCCTTTTAGAATATCTTCTTTTAATCCTAATTCTTCAAACTTTGTCATTTTATTTTCTTCTCTTAAGCAATGACGAAAAAGCTCATTGCTTACTCGTCATTATTCCGATAATCTGATTCCCGGTTTAGGTCTAATAAACGCTTGTTATTTTTTAAATTCCTAACTGAGCATCAATCACTTTTTTGAAACTTTCAAAGGGTTGGGCTCCTTTTAATTCAACATATCCAATTTGATCATTTCCTACAAAAAATCCAGGCGTGCCTGAAATTCCATAGTTTCTTCCATCATCAAGATCTTTTCTAATCTCATCAATGTGTTTTCCACTTGCAAGACAAGAATCAAAAGTTTCTTGATCTAATTGAATTTCATTTGCGTATTGACTAAACATAGCTAGTGCATTAGCAGTTTCTTGTTTATTCCATTGACTCTGATTATCAAAAATCATATCATGCATTTCTTTGAATTTTCCTTGATCATTTGCACATTCAGCCGCTACTGAAGCAGGTAATGCATTAGGATGGATGCTTTGTATTGGGAAATCTCTAAAAACTAATTTTACTTTGCCTTCTAAAATGTATTCGTCCATCAGTAATGGAAGTGTTTGAACATGGAATCTAGCACAAAATGGGCATTGAAAATCTGAAAATTCAATTATTGTAATTGGTGCATTAGGATCTCCTATGACGGGATCATTATCAGCTGAAATCTTTACTGGTGGACTTGGCTGCTGAGTTGGTAATTGATTTTGTAATAATTTTAGTTCTAATTTTGCTATAGCATCTTCTAATTCTTCTTCAGAAATTTGATTAGAATTGATGTTTGTAAAATATGAACCAGCAAAAAATGCTGCAACTCCTACAACAATAATTATTCCAATTATTAGTCCATTGAAAGTGGATTTTTTTACTGAAACCATTTGGTTTGTTTTTTCTGAAAAATCCTCACTAAACTCATCAGAACTCATTTGAATTTGTTCAAAATTGAGTATACTTATTCGTATTGCCAAATTTGTAGAAAATCTTAGAGGAGCCAATGATGGGATCTGAACCCATGACCTTTCGCTTACAAGGCGAATGCTCTAGCCAGGCTGAGCTACATTGGCACGAAATAAAATGAAATTTTTGAAGGTTTAAAGTGTTACCTGTTTTGATCTTACCAATTTTATCATCTGAAATCCTTTCAAGATGACCGTCAGTTTATAATAATGCCCTATTTTGATACCTGTTATGAGATACATCGAACCAACACGCCTAAAGGTTTTGATGATGATGTTTTTTGCAACTGGTATTCTTGGTATGATTATAGGATTAGTAGTTGCTCCTCCAGGAAATGTAAAGATGTTCATCACTTTTCTGGGTGTGATCAATTTTGGTTTGGGTGCATTTTTTGGATATGTATTTTTGACACAAGAAAAGAAAGCCCCTGATAAAAGAAAGAAAAAGAAGAAAAAAGACTAAGGATCTTTACAAAATTATTAACATGTGAATTTCAATTAAAGTATAAATAATAATTCTCTTTCATCAATTCAGAAATGCTTGATTTAGTTGCCAAGAAATTATTTCTTACAAAAGGTAAAGGAGTCCATGAAGATAGATTAACAAGTTTTGAATATGCTCTAAGAGATGCAGGAATTGCTGGAACTAATCTTGTTTTAATTTCAAGTATATTTCCACCAAATGCAAAATTAATTTCAAGAAAAGAAGGATTAAAACAAATCAAACCTGGGCAGATTCTATTTACCATTTATTCAAAAAATCAAACAAATGAACCACATAGAATGTGTGCAGCATCAGTTGGAATAGCACAACCAAAAGATAAGAGCAGATATGGTTACTTGTCTGAATACGAATCCTTTGGACAAAATGAGTCTCAAGCTGGTGATTATGCCGAAGATATTGCAGCCCAAATGTTGGCGTCTTCATTGGGAATTCCTTTTGATGTTGACAAAAACTGGGATGAAAAAAGACAACAATGGAAAATTTCAGGTGAAATTTACAATTCTCAACATATTACACAAGCAATACGTGGCGATAAAGATGGAAAATGGACTACTGTCTTTGCAGCTGCTGTTTTACTGATTTAGTTATTTTTTGTATCCTTTGAGATAAAATATTGCAGCTCCGATTGCTGCAATTGTGATTATGATCACAACAATTACTGACTCGTCAAACTCCGATTCTTCAGGAGTTGTTATTTGAATTTGTTCTCCACCTAATGAAAACTCTAAATCATTTTTGTTTACTGAATTACTTTCGCCAAAAATGTATTTTCCTTGAATTCTTTGCCCTTCTTGAGGATCAAAAACCCATCCTTCTTTAGAAATATCTATTGGGATTTTTTCATCTCCTATAATCTGAGTTGGTATGATATTTCCTTTAATGTTTGAAATTTTTGTTTCTTCAGGTGATAACACTACTACTTGAATTATGGAATTTAACGGATAGTTTCCAGTTGTAAAGTAATCTGATCTTTTAATTTCATTTGTTTGTAGAAACTCTAGTGGGCTAACTTTTGTTAATTCTGATGCTTTTTGTGGATAATCCACTGATAATCTTAATTGCATTAATGATCTTGATTCTGTAGGAATGATTGAAAATGTTACTCGTGCATTTTCATCCTTTGACATTTCTCGTGCAACCTCAAAAAATCCTCCTGATTCTCTAATGGTTTTAGGAAGTAAAATTGCAGAAATTTTTTCATACATTGAATCTGTGGATTGCATAGGCATTGTATACACTGCAGAGACTGTTCCTCTTCCTGAAATAACTCCTGATGTCTCTAATGCTACGCTTGCTTCATCACTAGTATGGATAAATGTTGAATGAAGACTAGCATTTGTATCTAGAATTCCATTAATTTCATCTATGAACTGTTCTGAAACCTTCAATGTGGAATTTTTAATTTCTAGAAAATTATTATCTGCAGGGTCTCTTTTCACATTAATCAATATACAAGATTCATTGTTAACTCCTAAAACACATTGATTTTGATTAGTAATTGTAATTGCAGAGATTTTTCCATTTTCTCTAATCCTCTGTTCCAACTCTGAAGGAATTTTTATTTCTTGAATGCTTGTACTTTGTAATGTTATTGACGCTGTAACATTTTGTGAGATACTTTTATCGATGATTACCTGAGCTGTTTCTTGAAATGTTGCTAGTCCTATTTCTTGTGAATAAGCAAAATTTACAGAAAATCCAGTGAGTAAAATTAATGACATAATGATTACTCCTTTTAGCATAGGTTGTCCCTCTAGTAATGAAATTATTAAATTTACTCTTATTTTATTCATTTTCCAATTTTGCTAAGATGAAAATTTTTTGTGTTTTTTACTAAAATGAATCATCAACTAGCTAATATTACATTTATTTTCAAAATTTAGATAGAATGGCACTAATTCCATTTCTAGTTGATGTTTTCCAAGATCCAGTCTTTTCAATAATTGCTGTCTTTGGTGCTTTTGGAATAGGTTTGTTTCAAGGAATAATTTTAGGACGTGCAATTCTTTTGAGATTTCCAAGACTGCAGAATCATGTCAAAACAGTTTCAATTTCATTATTCATTATATTTTTGGCAAATGCTATTTTGAGCGTTCCTCGGTTTGCATCTCCTGAAAAAATTGTTTTATCCGATATATCTGCAGGAAGTCCAGCAGAGATTGCATCTTTGCTTTTCTTAATTTTTGGTATGAATACTGGTTTTCTGACGGTTTTGGCAATTTCAGTCACTGTGATGACTTTTGTTATTTTGAAATTTACAAATCTTAACGGAATCGTTAAAGGATTTGTTTTCTTTTTTAGTTTACTAATTTTAGTTCTAACAGGTTTGAGTAGGTTCACAGATCTTACTCCTAGTACTTTTGAGGTTCTCTTGTACTTTTTGTATCAACTAGGTATTACTATTGGAATTCTTGCAGGAACTTTTAGAAAAATTAAGCCAAAAAAATTAGATTTGAAATAATATCAAAGGTTTAAATCTGATAATCATTGCAAAATTACTGACATCGAATTCAAACCGTTCGGGGAACAAGCTGACAGTCCTTGCGTTGGACTGTCAGCCCCATTATTCTAATTTAATGATGATAGTGCTTTTACTTGCTCGTTAACATAATCAAATCCTTCCTGCCAGAATTTGGGAGATCTTATGTCAAAACCATATTCTGCCAAAAGTTTTTCAGGTTTTTTTGACCCTCCAGCTGCAAGGATGTTAATGTATGATGGAACAAAATCTTTTCCTTCTTTTTTGTATCTCTGAAATAGTGACAATGCAAGAAGGTTTCCAAATGAATATGCATAGCAGTAAAATGGTGTATGGTAGAAATGTGGAATACAACTCCATTCGATTGCAAAATCTTCTGAAAGTGTAACAGATCTTCCAAACTGTTCTTTTAAGTTTTGAAGATATGTCTTTGAAATTTCATCAACTGTTGTTCCTTTTCCAATTTGTTCATGTGCATCAACCTCAAACATTGTGAAAAACGATTGTCTTAAAATTGTGGCATACAAATCATCAATTTTTTCAGATAGCATGATTTTCTTTTCATCATCAGAAATCTTGTTTGATAAATTATCGTACAATAGTAATTCTGAAAATGTTGATGCAGTTTCAGCCAAAGGTAAAGGAGCATCTTGAACAAGAATTGATCTATCTTGTGCTGCTTGACTATGTACTGCATGGCCTAATTCATGGGCCAAAGTAAAAACATCTCTGGATTTTCCAGTAAAATTCACCAACACATATGGAGTTATCTTTGGAGTCAATGTACTACAAAAAGCTCCATCTCGTTTTCCCTGTCTGACTGATGAGTCGATATGATTTTGATTGAATACTTTTCTTGCAAAATCTTCTAATGTTTCACTAAACTTTCCAAGTGATTCAAACACCAATTTTACTGATTTGTTATATGGATAGTTTTTTTCTTTGATATTTGCTGCTGCAGGAGCATACAGATCATATCTTCTTAGCTTTTTCATTTTTAGCATCTTTGCTTTTTGAACAAAGAATTTTTGAAAAACTGGAGAGTTCTTTCTACAAACTAAAAGAAGTGACTCTATGGTTTTGTCATCTACATCATTTCCTATATTTCTCATTGAAATTGGAGTTTTGTAACCTCTAATCTCAATTCCTTCATCTCTCCAATTTAGAACAATATTCTGATAAATTTCTCCAATCACTCCCTTGTTTTCTGTATATTTTGAAAGAATTGTTTTGTATGCAGTTTCTCGAATTTTTGGACTTGTATTTCTAACATAATTTGTTAATTCTTCTCTGGTCATTTTTTTGGATTTGTTTCCAATCTTCATTTTGTACTCGTATGCATTTGTGATTTTATCATACAGTTTTACTAATGCAGAAATCCCAGTAACATCCAATGTGTTGATTATTCGTTCTTCAGGTTCGCTAAGTGCATATTTTGCAAATAGCCTCTTATGTGCTAGATACTCAGTTAACTCTCCTGCATCTTTCATGAGTCTCTTTGCATTTTTTTCATCAACTTGAGTTTTCCACCATAAATCAAAAAACAAAATTTTATTTGAAATATCTGAACCTAACTTTGACATTTTTGTCATTAATGATGTTGCTTCATCTGATTGAGTATCTGCAGAATATGACAATGATGCATAACCTCCAATTTTGCTTAACTTCTCAGAGATTTCTTCAACTTGATGTAAAATACCCATAAATTTTTTTGATGACATTTTTGGATCTAGTTTGGATTTTATCTTCTCAAAAGATACTGCTTGTTTTTCTAATTCTCTGATCTGTTTTTGAAATGCAGGACTCTTTGGATTCTTGGCTAATTCTGATAGATCCCATTGTCCTGTCTGATATTCTACCATCAGTAGTTTCCTATCTTTACTATTAAAAAATGAATTGCGAACTTACTGTTTTTTCTTCATCATTTTCTTTACAAATGAAAAAACAATCATGCCTATTCCAAAAATTATCCAACCTATGCTATATGCTGAAACTTGTTCAACAAAACTAGGTGGACCCTCTCCTGTGATTGCTATTCCATAACTAATTCCTCCTGCAATTAAAAATCCAATCCCCATCCAAAAGGTCCAATGCATATCTTTTATCATGTCTAATTTACCATTAATGGAATCCTATTCAATAGTTTTCTTGTGTAGCATCATTTCCAAATATCGCCTGGAATTGCTTTCATATCAGGATCCAGTTTCTTCAAAATGTTTTGTGGTATGTTAGAATTTTTTCAAAGTATTTTTGTATCTTTTAATTGATTCAATAATGATTTGTTTTGCAGCTTTTGCTGATTCCCATCCTAAAATTTCTACTTTTTTTCCTTCCAAATCTTTGTACACTTGGAAAAAGTGAGCAATTTCAGAACGATAATGATCTTCAATATCAGAAATATCTGTTGTATGCAAATATCGAGGATCATTTGTTGAAACACAAATAATTTTGTCATCTAATTCTCCTGCATCTTTCATTTGAAGTAGTCCTATTGGTCTTGCCTCAATTAGAATACCTGGGTAAGTTGGATTTGTAACTAAAACTAATGCATCAAGTGGGTCTCCATCTTCAGATAGTGTTTGTGGAACAAGACCATAGTCGCCTGGATAATGAAATGGAGAAAACAGAACTCTATCCAATTTTATCATGTTATGTTTTTTGTCATATTCGTATTTGTTCATAGAACCCTTTGGAATTTCAACAACTACGTTGATTATCTCTGGAATATCACTTCCTGATTCAATATCGTGCCAAAAATTCTTAGTCATGCTCTAAATTTGGGAGAAAAAACTCTGTATATGAATTCTCTGAATTATTTTAAAGAAAAATAAAATGAAAAAACTAACAATGACTATGCTTGAGAATTGGTATTTGGAATCACTCTGAAGATTTTAACTGTATAATCTCCTTCAAATGCCCTTGTCGTTTCACCTGTAGCAGAATCTAGGCTTTGAACTCTGAATTTGTATTCATAAGATCCATCCCCTTTAACGTCTACTTGTGCAAAGTGAACTGGTTCATTCTCTTGGTAGAACTGTATGATTACTGGAAATCTCTCAACATACTCTGATGGAGCACCAATTACTGAACCCCAAGGAAGTTGATTGTTTTCAGGAATACTCATTGTAGTTACTGTTTTCTTCAAACTAATCTCTTCATTAATTGGTGTGATTGTTGTAATGTCTTGATTAGTTTCTGCTGAAATGTTCTGTGGAATCATCATTATTCCAATTACTGTCATAACTGATGCCATCAAAAACAATCTTGATTTCATTTACGATTAATTTTTTGAAATAGTTTAAAAAATTTGTTACTAATTTATTCCAATTGTGATCATGGTAATTCTTCTTCAATATCCGAACATGCTTTGCAAACCCATATTCCTTTAGAATTTTTGGCAATCTCTTTTCCCACTTTGATTCGCTCTCCACATTCTACACATTTTCCATTGAATCTGGCTTTCATATTATGCCACAAACTCTATCTAATTTTAACTAAGGAAGTAATTTTTCAAAAACTCAAAAAATTTCCCAAAAACATGCCTATTTTGGGTCAAAATTTGTAACAATATATTGTTACAAATAGCGATCATTTGATTGTCTTCCTGTTTTGCTGTTATGTTTTGTCATAACAAAGTGTTACACAGGCCTATATCTGCCACAATCTATACTCTATTGAGAACAATGAGCATGGGAGAACAAATCAATCTATTTGATAACGATTCTGATACAACTTTGTATAAACACAAAGTTACTCTTGAAAAGATCAGAAATGAGTTGATTGATTTTGGTCTTACTAAAAGCCAAGCTAAAGTTTTCATCTATCTTGGAAAATATGGCTCAAAAACTGCATCTGAAATTTCAAAAGCATTGCAATTACCTAGAACTGAAACATATCATCTTGTAAACTCTTTACAAAATATGGGTCTAGTTACAGCCGAACTATCTCATCCTACGAAATATACCGCAATGGAGATGAGAGAGGCAATATCGACTCTAGTAAAACAAGAACAAGAGAGAATCGACAATTTGGCAACTAAAGAGGAGACTCTGTCTGAGATGTGGAAACAAGTCCCATTCTTTGTTGTTGAAACTGATGAATCAAAATCTGAAAAAATGCAGTTACTTCATGGTGCTGGTCCCATTTCCAATAAAATTCGAGAGATGGTAAACTCAAGTAATGAAGAATTTCGAATCTATGGAAGCATAGCTGATTTACTACGAATGTATCATTCTGACGTATTTGATTGGCTAGAAAGTGTCCCAACTGAACTCAAAATGGTTGTAACCCCATACAATAAAACCCCTGAATTTCTATCAGATCTTGATGCTGAAAAAATTAGAACGCTATCTTCTGATTCTGATAACAAGTGCTTTATTGTAAATGACAAAAAAGAGGTTCTCATCTTCATGCGAAACGCAAACCATCCAACACGTCAAACTTTTGCATGGTGGTCAGATTCTGAGACTCTAGTTGAAATGATGAACTCTTTATTTGATTTATCCTGGGAAAAGGGGGAAACACTGTATTGAATAATTCCAGTCATGATTTTGAACGTTTGGTAACCATGACAAATAATGTCATCATTAAATTCAAACAACAAACAAGGAGAGGCTTCTGATGAATTTTCTAAAGCAGATTTTCTTGTTGTTTACAGGACAAGTTGAGCAATTGTCAGAGGAGGTGGATAATGAATTATTGTCACAATAATCATGAACCAAAATATCAGGTAATTTACAAACCTGCTAAAGGTGGAACTGAATATTCTGTTTGGTTAGTATGTGAAATGTGTATGGAAAAACGATGCTTTAACAGTCCTAGTGATATTGAATCTGTAGAAGTGTTAGCATGAATATCTGTGAAATTTGTCTAAAATCATTTTCAACTGGTCATAAGGGATGTTGCTCTACTGAATGCTACATGCAAATTTTGCAAGAAAAATTAGAAGAATGTTCTAGACATGATACTAGTCACACAAAACTCCTAGTTTCTTCTGTTTAGAAATTGAATTTAGAAATAATTTTAAAAATTGATAATGGACCGGATGGGATTTGAACCCACGACCTTTGCGGAGAACTTTTCTCTTACGCAGTGTGAGTGCGTCATCCAAACCAAACTAGACGACCGGTCCAACAAAGTTACAAAAAAACGAGTTTTTTTGTCTTTAGATTCTGTTATTACCTTGACCTTTAGTACCAATAATTGATAATATTCTCATGTCCCTACAAGAATTTGATGCTTTAATTGATAGAATGAAATTGGCATTTGAATATGCAGACAATCTAGGACAATACGTTGATGCTGCCAAAGTTTTGTATCAAATGAATGAACAACTCCCTGATGATCTCCAATTGACTTTGGAAGAATTAGAAAATCCTGATTCTGCAAAATCCTTTGTTATGCGACATCAATCTGAGATAAAAACTGCAATTTCAGAATATAGGCAAAGACTGATGAATTTTTAATTTCTACTTCTTAACGCCTAGGTTTCTGTTCTTTAGTCTAAGGTATGGATTTCTGCATTTACTCTTTCTGCATCTTGTAGCATGAATGTCATTTCTGACCCCACAACTAAAACAGATTTTCATAACTAATCGTGCTTGTTGTGCAATTCTTTTCTTTTCAGGGTCTGTTATAGGCATGATAGTTTTCTCCCAAATCCCTCTCTTTTATTCTAATCGGATTTTTCCATCTTTCCTGCTAGCAAAACTGGAACTTCTGCAGGTCTTTTGGCTACTGGAATGTTTGCTTTGTTAAACATTGACACTTTGGATTCAGCTGAACCATATGTTCCCATTACAATTGCACCAGCATGCCCCATCCTCTTTTCTTTAGGAGCTGCACGTCCAGCAATGTATGCGACTGTTGGTTTGTTAAATCCACTATCCATAATTCTTTGAGCCAACATTTCTTCAGAGTCTCCTCCGATTTCTCCTACTACTACCATTCCCTCCAAATCCTGTGTATCTTTTACCATCTCAAATGCATCAATTAGTCTTGTTCCATTAATTGGATCTCCACCAATTCCAATTGTAATTGATTGACCAAATCCTGCATTAGTTAGTGCATCTGAAATCTCATAAAGCAAAGTTCCACTCTTTGATAAAACTGCAATCTTTCCTGCTTTGAAAGGTGTTGGTGGCATGATTCCAACTTTGATTAATTCTGGAATCATAATTCCTGGAGTATTTGGACCAATAATCACTGCATCTTTCTCTTTTGCTAATGCTAATGCCTCCATAGTATCTCTAACTGGAACATGTTCTGGAATTGCTACTAGTAACTTGATTCCTGCTTCAAGTGCTTCTTTTGCAGCACCCAAAAAGAATTTTGCTGGAACATAAACAATTGAAATTTTTGCATTTGTTGCATCAACTGCTTCTTGCATTGTATTGTAAATTGGAACCTTGTCCTCAAACTTCTGACCTCCCTTTCCAGGTGTTACTCCTGCAACAATATTGGTCCCATATGCCATCATATTTCTGGCATGAAGTGAACCATATGCTCCAGTAATTCCCTGAACAATTACTCCCTTGTTTTCATAATCTGATTCTCCGGAATTTCCTTTTAGTATTCCAAAGATGTCTGTCAATTCTTTACCTCCATTACTGCAGCATTAATTGCTTCTTCAACTGAATCAAAAATTTTGGTTCTTGAACCTTGAAGCATCTCTTTTGCTTTGTCTGATTCAGTTCCTTTGAGTCTTGAAAATACAGGCAAATCAATTAGATTATCGTCATAAGCTTTGAGAAATGCTTCTGCAACTACAGTTGTCTTTACAATTCCACCGTAAAGATTTACTAAAATTCCTTTTACTCTGTCAATTTTACTAATCAAAGTTAATGCCTCGTAAACTGATTCTGTTGTAGCACCACCACCAACATCAAGAAAACATGCCGGTTTTCCACCATTATCTGATAGCATATCGAGTGTAGACATTACTAATCCTGCTCCATTTCCAACAACTGCAATGTCTCCGTCTAATTCAACTAATGAGAATCCACTTTTTTCTGCTCTTTCTTCAATTTCGGTTTTTTCTTGATATTTTTCTAGTTCTGGATGTCTAAAGTTACTGTTATCATCTGTAACAAATTTTCCATCTAATGCCATAATTGAATCATCTTGCATGATTGCAAGTGGGTTGATTTCAGCAAGTTCTGCTTCTTTTTCAATTGTTAGTTTTGATAATTTTTTTAATGTGTCAACAAAACCATCAGCTGTTTTTCCTTCTAATCCCATCTCTTTTGCAACTTGTTGTGCAACTTCATCTGAAACATCTCCTAATCCGACCTCTTTGATAATTTGATTTTTTACTGACTCAATTTCTACACCACCTTCAGCTGATGCAATAATTGTATAACATCTCTTAGAACGATTCAAAAATAATGATAGATACAACTCTTTTTTGATATCTGCCATTTTTTCAAGTAAAATTGCTCTTGCCTTTTCACCCTTTATTGTCAAATCCATAACTTGTGGGTATTTTATCTCAAATTCATCATCATTTTGACACTTTTGAATTCCTCCTGCTTTTCCTCTTCCTCCTACAGGAACTTGGATTTTGATAACAAATGGATATCCTAGCTCTTTTGCATGCTTTCTTCCATCTTCAATATTGGTTGATGATTTACTATCTAGAAGATTGATCCCGTACTCTCTGAATAATTCCTTTGCCTGAAATTCTAGTAAACGCATGCAAAAATCATGAATTTTACGGTCTTTATTAACTATGATGTTATCTTAATTGCTCTTCTAGAAAATCGATCATCTCTAAAAATCGATCTTTGCTTTTTCTCAATAATTCCTGAGGATACTCTTCAATTTTAAAGACAAACTGCTGGTGAAAACTTGGAACCAAAATTCCTCCAGATGTCACCATTTGCTCAATAACATATCCTTTGGTTAGAGTACAAACTATCTCTTCATAGGACTCTTCTTCTTCTTCCAAAGTCTGTCTGTACAAAACTATGGGTCTGTTGGTTTTTGCAACAATGTTTGAGCCTTTTTCTAGCAGATCTGCCAAATGTTGAATCTGCCAAGCATCTAGGCTTATCTGCTTGACCATGAGTATTATGTACATTTTTTGTATTTATTATGCCAGTTTAGCTAAAAGCTAGCTAGTTAGTCGATTTTAGACAAAAAATTTTACCTAAAATCTGAACAAGAATAGAAATCAGAAGAATTTGATTGAATTGGGGATTTTCCAGAGGAGATTGGGAAAATATCGGTTGGGGACATAATATTCACTCCTCTGGAAATTATGATGTTATTATCATAAAATTATTGATAAAAAGTAAGACTGCACTGCACTCAAAATTTTACAAAATAACTATTCTACGGAAATTCTGATCTTCTGACCATCAATATCGTCATCTTTGTATTCTTTGCATGATTGCTCAAAGTTCACTTGTTTGACTCTGACCAAAAAGGCCAACTCTTCAGCCTTTTGTTTTATCATTTCAAGTGATTCTTCATCAAGGTCGAGAATTGATGCAACATCCAAAACATCTGTTGGGTTGTAGCCTCTTTCTTTTCTAAGGGTTTGAAGTCTTCTTGCAACATCTTTTATCAATCCTTTTGCCATCATCTCCTTGTTTCTTGATGTTGAGATAAACACAACATAGTTGTCTCTTTTTGCCATAGCAAAATTTTCATCTGCATCAAAATCGATGATAAAATCTTCATTATCTAATGAAATAATACCCCCTTCGATGTCAAAATCATACTTCGCTTCGTTTTGTAATGACGAGACAATTTCTTCAGGATTTGTTTCAGAAAATGTTGAAACTAATTTTCCCATGAATTGCTTTGCTTTTGGCCCAATTCTTTTTCTTTCTAAATCTACAACTGCTTTCACAGGTAATTGCAATTGTTTTAATTCTGCAATTTGGTCTAATCCTGATTCTTTTTCAGTTTCTACAATATTGAATTTTTCAACATTTAGTTGTGATTGCAGAAGATTTGATAATGATTCTAATTTTGCTTTCTGACCTTTTTTTACACAAATTTGTGCTTCATTTAATGGCCATCTTCTCTTCAATTTCCCTTTCATTCTTGCTGCTGATGAAACAGAAACAACATCTTTCATAATATCAAACGATTCTTCAATCTCTTCATTTACTAATGTCTCTTGGTACTGGGGCCATGAATCAAGCAGAATGCTTTGTTTTCCATCAAATACCGTTTGATATAGGTGCTCACTTGTAAATGGACAAAATGGATGAATCAAAATATCTAGTGTTTTGAGTACTTCTTCTAAAACTGCATAGATTGCTAACCTTCTATTCTTCTTTTCTTCATCTTCATCCCATAATTCTCCTCTTGTAATTGGGATGTAAATTTGACTTAGATTGTTGATGATAAAATCATCAATTGCTTTTGCTCCTTCATGGAATTTGCATGTTTGATTTTTTTCAGTAATTTTTTGAATTAATTTTTGAAGTTTTGATAGTAACCAAATATCTGGAGATGTTAACAAATCATTTTGTTTTGCCCATTCAATAGAGTTTGATTTATCAAAATTGTCGTATTGGCTATTTTGTTTAAAGTATAGGTGTAGATTGAATAACGTGTTTATCACTTGATATGGCCTTGACATTAATTCATCAATGCTGAAACTAAGTGGTTCTATTGGACTTGCCTTCCACATGAAATAGAATCTAACTAAATCAACTGGATATTTTTGCAGCAAATTTGCTCCTTCCAAAACATTTCCTTTGCTTTTACTCATTTTTCCGCCTTTTTCATCAAGAACATGTCCTTGGAATAGGAATGATTTGTATGGTGGATTTGGACCATTGTTCAAAATTACATTCTCGATTAACAGGGTGTATGCCCATCCTCTAGTTTGGTCAATGCCTTCTGTGAAAAATGGAGCTGGAATATCTTTTTCATATTCTTCATTGCTTAGTGACGAAAATGGAGCAGATCCACTATTGTGCCATGTATCTAACACATATTCCTCTCTTTGTGTTTTGGTACTGCCACATTTCTGGCACTTTATCACTACATTATCTATCCATGGTCTATGAAGCTCAAACTCTGGACCATCTGGCAAATTGTCTGCTGCGTCAATGATGTCTTTTCTTGAAAAGAACCAACTCTTTTCTCCACAATCTTGACAACTCCATACTGGTAATGGACATCCCCAAATTCTTTCTCTAGAAATGCACCATGGATGTTTTTCTTTAATGATTCCAAGAAATCTGTTTTTTGGCTGCTCAAAAAAATACTCTACACTTTCTGCTGCATCAATTGCTTTGTTTTCTAATCTGTCTAACTTGTAAAACCATCCCTTTCTTGCAAGCCATACTAATGCTTGCTGGCATCTCCAACAAAGTGGATACTTGTGTTTTATTTTGCCAATTTTTACAAGTGCATTTCTCTCTTTAAGATCTTCTACAATTGGTCTATCTGCATCTCTTACAAACAGACCTTGATACTTTCCTGCTTGAGGTGTAAATTTTACCTCATCATTAATTGGACTAAAAATTTTAACATTTCTCTTGTTTGCAATTACAATATCTTCTTCACCGTTTGCAGGAGAAAGATGAACCAATCCACTTCCTGTGCTTGCATCAACAAATGGTTCTGATACTGCCAAATGATAGTTTTCTTGTTTTGCACATTCGGCTAATTCTGGAATTACATCTAGCAATGGATGAATGTACTTTTTACCTTCAAATTCTGAACCTTTTACCGTCTTTTCTACAGTGTACTTTTCAATTTTTACTTCGTTGAAAAATTGTTCTAGTCTTGTCTTTCCAACTACCCATGTTTCTCCATCAACTTTGACATATGCATAATCTTCTTCTGGTTGTAGACCAACCATTGCATCTGTAACTAGTGTAAATGGCATTGTAGTCCATACTATCAAAAATGCATCTTCATCAACTAACTTTACTTTGTAGTATAATGATGGATCTTTTACTTCTTCATATCCTTGATTGACTTCTGCATGGCTCAGAGATGTCTGGCAACTAGGACAATAAGCAATTACTGTAAAATCTTCTTCTAAGATACCATTATCGTGTGCTCTTTTGAGAACCTGCCATTCTCTTTCAATAAACTCGTCTTTGTATGTCCAGTATGCTTTATCATGATTAAATGACATCCCTAAAAGATCATCAACTTCAACCCATGCCTTGTTGTACTTTTGTACAACTTTTTTGCATTCAGAAACAATTCGCTCAATTCCAAATTGTTTAATGGCTTCTGTTTTTCCACCCGTGACTCCTAGTTCTTTCTCTACTTGTAATTCAACAGGCAGTCCTTGTGTGTCCCATCCTCCGTTAAATTCAATCTTTTTTCCTTGTAAAGTATTGAATCGATACCACAAATCTTTGATGACTCTACCTCTCAAATGCCCTGCATGAGGAATTCCATTCATCGTAGGTGGACCTTCAATGAATCTAATTTTTTCTGGTTTATCTGAATTAAAAATCAGTTTTCTCAAATCTATGGATTTTACATAATCTCTTACTTCTGATTCGATTTTTTTTGCATCAAATTTTGATGAAATCTCCATCTGGATTTTGATATGTATGTGGCATTATAAAGCTAAATTGAATCACTGAGACTTGGATTATATAATTGGCATAACAAGAATTTTTGTGGTAAATGTTCTGGTAGTTGGTTCAGGTGGAAGAGAACATGCTCTATCATGGAAACTTTCTCAAAGTCCAAAAATTGAAACTGTTTTTACTGCTCCTGGAAATGGTGGAACCAAAAATAATGTCGATTTATCTGTAGATGATATTGATGGACTAGCAGATTTTGCCCAAAAAAATGATTGTTTTAC
This sequence comes from Candidatus Nitrosopumilus sp., assembly GCA_028279625.1. Classification (GTDB taxonomy): domain Archaea; phylum Thermoproteota; class Nitrososphaeria; order Nitrososphaerales; family Nitrosopumilaceae; genus Nitrosopumilus. The sequence continues at coordinate 23,023 of JANQNM010000058.1, forward strand.
AGTGGTTGGCCCTGAAGCACCTTTAGCTGCAGGAATTGTTGATTCATTTAATCAAAAAAATCTTAAGATTTTTGGTCCTTCAAAAAATGCTGCACAGCTTGAATCCAGCAAAATTTGGGCAAAAAACTTCATGAAGAGAAATGATATTCCTACAGCCCGATTTGAGATTTTTGAAGATGCAAAAAAAGCTCAAGAGTACCTTGATTCACTTGATTACAATGTTGTTGTAAAGGCAGATGGCCTTGCAGCTGGAAAAGGAGTCATTGTTTGTAATAGTAAAGAAGAGGCCCTTGCAGCAATTCAAACTATTCTTGTGAAAAAAACCTTTGGCGATGCTGGAAACAGAATCATCATAGAAGAAAGAATTGATGGGATTGAAGCCTCATACATTGCCCTCTCTGATGGCGATGTAGCAATTCCTATGGCATCAAGCCAAGATCACAAGAGAATATTTGATGATGATAAAGGCCCAAACACTGGTGGAATGGGAGCCTATTCTCCAACTCCAATTGTTGATGAAATACTTGCCAAAAAAATTCAAGAAAAAATTATCAATAAAACAATCCAATCTATGAAAAATGAAGGAATTCTATTCAAGGGATTTTTGTATGCTGGAATTATGATTCGAGATGGGGAACCATATGTTCTAGAATACAATGTGCGAATGGGTGATCCTGAATGTCAACCAATCACAATGAGAATGGATTTTGATTTGTATGATTATTTTGTTGCAAGCATTGAAGGAAATTTGTCCTCTCTTCCAAAACCCTTGTGGAAAAATCAATCTGCAGTTTGTATTGTTTTAGCTTCTGAAGGATATCCTGAATCTTATCCCAAAAATGAAGAGATTTCAGGATTTGATCAAATCCCTGCTGACTCTTATGTTTTTCATGCAGGAACTAAAAAACAAGAAAACAAGATTTTGTCAAATGGCGGTAGAGTATTGGGAGTTACTGCATTAGGTGATACCTTGCATTCTGCAATTGATAATGCGTATTCTGCATCTGAAAAAATCTCTTGGCCTCACAAATTCTGCAGAAAAGATATTGGCAAAAAGGGATTGTCTTATCTCTGAGTTTGGATAATTCTGTCTTCTGTTACTATCCAATCTATGATTTTGTCATGTTCTGATTTTGGAATATTCTTGACAATTTGTTTTTCCAAAGTCAGTGATACTGTAGATGTTGGATTTTTTGCAAGAAATCTATCATAATATCCATGACCGTATCCTAATCTTATTCCTTTAACTGATATTCCTACTGTTGGAACTAAAATCACATCTAGATTGTTCTCAACTTTACAATCTTCTTTAGGCTCCATGATCTCAAAACTGCCTTTTTCTAGGCTCGAAAAACCCTCTATTTTTCTAAATTCCATATCTTCTCCAATTACTTTTGGCAAGGATACTTCTTTGCCTCTACTTAGTAATTCTTGAATAATGTCCTGAGTCAAAATTTCACTTCCTATGGGAAAATAGACGCCAACTCTTTGAGCATTTCTGTAGATGGGGATCTTATTCAATTTTTTTTGTATCTTTTTACTTGCAATCTTCATCAAATCAAAAGATGTGTTATCTCTTTTTTCTAAAAGAAGATTTCTAAGAGATTTTTTTTCAGGATTGTCTTCCAATTTGACTACTCAGTGATGCTGCTGTAATTGTATTTTTCAAAAGCATTGCTACTGTCATTGGTCCAACACCTCCTGGAACCGGTGTTGCAAATGATGCTTTTTGAATAATCTGATCATAGTCTGAATCTCCAACTAGTTTTTCATTGAATCTTGATATTGCAACATCAATTACTACTGCCCCTTCTTTTATCATTTCTGGAGTTAAAGTGAATTTGTTTCTGTCTCCAACTGCAGTAATTACAATATCTGCATTTTGACAAAATTCTGAAAGATTTTTTGTTCTAGAGTGACATGTTATCACAGTTGCATTTTTCTCTAATAACAAATGGTATAGTGGTTTTCCAACTAGATTGCTTCTGTTAATCAAAACCACATTTTTACCATTCAAATCTATATTGTGATAATCAAACATCTCCATTACTCCTGATGGGGTACATGCAACTAGTACTGCTTTTTTCATTGCAAGTAATCCTGCATTATGTGGAGTTAATCCATCTACATCTTTTAGTGGCGAAATTCTTGATGTTGTTGTAAATTCATCTAATTGTTCAGGTAATGGTAATTGAACTAAAATTCCATGAACTTCATTATCATTATTCAAATTCTCAATAATCTCATTTAGTTGATTTTGTGTGATGTTGGCGTCAAGCTTGTGATCCTTTGTTGCAATTCCTACTTCCTCACAAGCCTTGTGCTTGTTTCTTACATATGTGGCTGAAGCAGGATTTTCACCAACTAGAATAGTTGCTAGGCATGGATTTACTCCTTGAGTCTTTAATTCTTCAACTGCCTTTTTGACCCTGTCTTTGACTGATTGAGCAATCTCCTTTCCATCAATTTTGACTCCTGTCATAATCTAGTTTTGAACTGTAGATATTTAATTCTTGGAATCCTCTACTGGAAATCTGAGAAAAGAAATTAAATGGTAATTTTTCTAGTCATAACATGTTTGTAATGATTGCAGATGTAAAGCTCAATGAGGGAGCAGAAAAGGATTTTAAAAATTGGTTTTCAGAATCAAACAAAGTTCTATCAAAATTTCCTGGATTTGTTTCTAGAAAATTCTTGAAATCCACTGATGGAAGCTACAGAATTGTTGTAGAGCATGAAAGCAAAGAAACTTTCATCCAAATGCATAACAGTCCTGAACATGAAAAACTCCATCCACAAGGCCATTCTTACATGAGTGAACCTCCTCAAAGAAAAACCTACAATGTAGCTGCTGAATAAATTGAAACTAGATTTTGATTTACCAACATATCTTGAAAAAATCAAGAACAGCAGTACTTATTTTCACACTTTTATTAATAGACAAAGCTTAGCCACTGGGATTTTAGTTCTTCAACCTGGAGAAGAAGATACACAAGAACCCCATGAAAGCGATGAAGTTTATTTTGTTATTTCTGGTGATGGCCTTCTAAGAATTAAAGATAAAGATTACAAAGTCTCAAAAGAGAAATTATTTTTTGTAGCAAAAAATGTACCTCATCATTTTCATGGAAATACCAAAGAACTCAGAGTGTTGTACTTTTTTGGTGGTCCTGATTCTTAACTGACTATTGTTCTTCTGCCTGAAACTCTAATCTTTTTTTTTGCAATTAGATTCACTGCTTCAGGATAAATTCTGTGTTCTTCTTTTAGAATTCTTTTTGATAGAGATTCTTCAGTGTCATTTTCTTTTACTTTAACAACTGCTTGAATTATTACAGGACCTGTGTCCATTCCATCATCAACAAAATGCACTGTACAGCCTGAAACCTTTGATCCATAATCTAATGCCTGTTTTTGAGAATCTAATCCTGGAAATGCTGGTAATAATGCAGGATGGATATTGATAATTCTGTTCTTGTATTTTTTCACAAATTCTGGGCTGATAATTCTCATAAATCCTGCTAGGCAAACTAGCCCATTTCTTGGAGTAACTCCATTCTCAGTTAGTGCTGCAATGATTTTTTTGTCATATTGCCATCTACTCCCTTTGAAGTCTTTACTCTCAATGACTATTGTCTTGATTCCTAATTTTTCGGCAATCTTTAGACCTTTAGCTTCTGGTTTGTTAGAAATTACTATTGCTGGATTTATTGGAATCCTTTTTTTCTTAATTGCCTTTAGGATGGATTCCATGTTGCTCCCGCGACCTGAGATTAAAATTCCTAGATTTAGCAACTAGTCAATAGTAGATCAAACCTGCAATTTATATCAAATCTAATTATCTTCATTTTCATTGCCTAAACAAGTCAGGATGACAAAAAATGGTATCCTGTGTGAGGTAAATGACAAACGTGTTTACTTGGATCCAAAAAACACTGATGTGACTGGGATCAATTTTGTCTCACATGCACACTCAGATCATCTTCCTTCAAAAAATGGTGGAACCATTCTGTCCTCTGTTGAAACCAACGAAATCGCTAATCTAAGAGGATTCAAAATGGAAAATCATGTTGACTCTCTTGATGATTTTTCCCTTATTGATAGTGGTCATATTTTAGGTGCAAAAGGATTGTTATTTGATGATATTTTCTACACTGGTGATATTTGTACTAGAAATAGAGGATTTCTTCAAGGAGCTAAAATACCTAATTGTAAAACTCTAATCACTGAATGTACTTTTGGTCTACCTGAATTTGTATTTCCTAAAATGGAAGATATCCAAAAACAAGTCAACGAATTAATTTCTGAACTATATGGAAAAGGTATTCCCGTAATTTTGATGGGTTATCAGTTAGGCAAAGCCCAAACAATCACTCAATTATTTGGTCATTGGGGTCCTCTTTTCTTTCATGATTCTGTCAAAGAGATGAATTCTCTTCATCAGAAATTTGGAGTTGAACTAAAAGATGGAATTGGACATTCTGAGGCTGAAAAAAATGGACTTTTAGAAAGAAAACCTTGGATAATGATTGCCCCAATGTTATCTGGAAAAAATCAATTCATTCAAAATATGAAATCAAAATATGGTGCCGTGACAATAGGATTTAGTGGATGGGCGCAATCTTCAAAATTTTCTTTTGGACGGCGAACTGATTATTCAATTCCTATGAGTGATCATTGTGATTTTAATGAACTTGTGGATATGGTAGCAAAATCAGGAGCTGAACAAGTCTACACAATTCATGGATTTGTAGATGAATTTGCTCAACATTTAAGAAAACTTGGTATAAATGCACAACCATTACTTGAAAAGTCACTAGACGATTTTACTTAATTTAAAAATTTTCTGCAATCACAGTCTGCAACCAAACATGTCTCTGAATTTCTGATATGATCATGAGAAAAATGTCTGCATTTTTCATTTTTACAAATTCTTCTTTGGGATTCTTTTTGAACAACAGCTTGTGCAATCTTGTTTGCTTTGTCTTTTGAATATCCTTTTTTATCAATATAGAAATGAACAATTCTGTTATACAGAATTTCTGGGTTGAATTGTTTTTCTAACATCGGATTTCTGGTTATAATAACACATTATTCTATTAAAAGATCCATTTTGAATCTCTGAATTATTAAGATCTATTGTAAGTGAATTGTGATGGGCACTAAGATTCCATGTGAATGTACTTGTGGTTGTAAAGAAATTTTTGAAATTATTGAAACTGAGGAACTTTTGAATTTGATTCAGCACGGTAGACTAAATGAAGAACAAATCGCATTTCTAAAAACAAGAGTTGGAAGCAGGGTTTGCAAATTGTGTTTTATTGGAAAACATCCTATTTCCTGATTTTATCGTAAAATTACGCCTATATCCATTAGATTTGTATGAGTAAAATCTGTGATAATGTTTGATTTTTGTTTTTGAAAGAATCTTCCTGAATCACTGTTTTTGAGAAATTCTTTCATTGTCTGCAAATCTATTTTTAGATTCTCTGTTATTGCTCCTGCAAAAACAGAATTTCCATCAATTCCATCTGTTCCCATAGATGCAATTACCATTTTCTTTGATTTTTGAGTATTTTTGAGTAGTCTCAAAACTATTTCTTGATTTCTTCCTCCCATTCCTTTTCCTAACACTCTGACAGTCGTCTCTCCTCCAAAAATTAGACATGTTTTTTGTTCATCTGAAATATTCTCAAGAATTTTAGTTACTGCTTCTTTAATGTCTCCAAACAACTGTATGGTTTTTACTTTGTATCCTTTTTTCTTTGCAACTTTTTCCATCTCTTGTATACAGTTCAAATTATTTGCTACAACAAAATTATCTATTTTTGCATTTTTTGGAGTTTCGTTTTTATTTCTAACTCCGTTGTTTAGCACTTCTAAAACTTCTGGTGGCATCTTTCTCTTTAACTTGTATTTTTCAATAATATCTAATGCATCTTGATATGTTGTGTCATCCATATGTGTAGTTCCAGACGCAATTGATGAGAGGTCATCTCCTTCAACATCTGACATTATCAATCCGATTCCTTGGCATTTCATATTTTCAACTAGTTTACCTCCTTTGATTTTTGATAGATGTTTTCTTATGCAATTAAATTCTTGAATTGTTGCTCCTGACTTTAACATCAAATCAGTTACGTGAATTTTATCATCTAATGTTATTTGATCAGGAAGAGCTAATAATGATGAGCCACCTCCAGATACAAGAAAAACAATCAATTCATCTTTTTTTCTATTCTGAACAAATTTCATTACTTCTTTTGCTGCCTTGACACTTGTTTGATCAGGTTTAGGGTGCCTTGGATTGAAAATCTTGAATTTTTTACCTTTTATTACTGATTTAGAGCCTTTTGGAATGACAATTATTCCACTTTTGACCGGATATATTGCATTTAGTGCCTGAGTCATAGAATCTCCTGCTTTTCCAAAAGCAACCGTGTAGACACTAGAATAATTTTCAAATTTTATTGATTTCTTTCCAATCTTGATTTCTTTTGGAGTTACATACTCTGAGAGGATGTTCTTTGGTTGAGCAGCTTGAAGACCTGATTCTAAAATTTCTAAACAATCTTTTTTCTTATCTGAAGATGCTAACTCCTTGAAATTCTGAATAATCATACAACTTGGTCAATAATGCAAGATATAATAATAATCAATGATGCCTGTGATTTATGCACACAGTACGCATTCCAAAAGTTATCAACTTTGGAGAAAATGCACTTGGTGAAACAGAGTACCCAAAAAATGCATTAATTGTCACAACAGTTCCTCCAGAACTTTCTGACAAATGGCTTGCAAGAATGGGAATTCAAGATTACATGCTGTATGACCAAGTAAAACCTGAACCATCAATTGATGATGTCAATGCTGTTATTTCACAATTCAAAGACAAAGATCCATCTGTTCTAATTGGATTAGGTGGTGGAAGTTCTATGGATGTAGTAAAGTATGCTGCACCTGAGATGAAAAAAGAAAAAATCTTAATTCCAACAACCTTTGGAACCGGAGCTGAAATGACAACTTATTGTGTTCTAAAATTTGATGGAAAAAAGAAATTGTTACGCGAAGACAGATTCTTAGCTGACATGGCTGTTGTAGATTCATACTTTATGGATGGTACTCCAGAACAAGTCATCAAAAACTCTGTCTGTGATGCATGTGCTCAAGCTACTGAAGGCTATGATAGCAAACTAGGTAACGACTTGACTAGAACTCTATGTAAACAAGCATTTGAGATTCTTTATGATGCAATTATGAATGACAAACCAGAGAACTACCCATACGGTTCAATGTTATCTGGAATGGGATTTGGAAATTGCTCTACAACACTTGGACATGCCTTGTCCTATGTATTCTCAAATGAAGGTGTACCTCACGGTTATTCACTATCATCTTGTACAACTGTTGCACACAAGCATAACAAATCAATCTTCTATGACAGATTCAAAGAAGCAATGGATAAACTTGGTTTTGACAAATTAGAACTCAAAGCCGATGTTTCTGAAGCTGCTGATGTTGTAATGACTGATAAAGGACATTTGGATCCAAACCCAATTCCAATATCTAAAGAAGATGTCGTAAAATGTCTTGAAGATATCAAAGCAGGTAATTTGTAAAAAATTCAAAAATTTTTTACCTTTTTTCTATTTTCTTGAGAAACTGCGAAATTGGCAGCTTGATTAAACTTTTTATTCTAATGATTTGACGTTAATGTACTTGACTCAAAAAAAGCTAAAATTTGGTATTCAAAACGGCCTAAACGTTGCTAGAGCCGGTTATACTGAGGACCAAATTCTAACGGCTTGTATGCTGGCTGATAAAACTGGCTATGATTCTATATTTTACATGGACCATACTAATGTCCCACAATGGAAAAATGCCATTGTACTTGATCCATGGGTTATGTTATCTGCAATTGC
>JANQNM010000070.1 GCA_028279625.1 Candidatus Nitrosopumilus sp.
CAAATCTTTTTGGTCATTTCACTAGGAGCAATTGGTTTTTTACCAAATACTTGTTCTACAGTTTCACTACGACCTGCAAAACTAATTGCGTATCCTCCAAATGCTGCTTTTTTTGTTTTTGATTTAGAAGCCTTCTTTTTTGGTGCTGCTTTCTTTTTTGGTGCAGCTTTCTTTTTTGTTGTAGTTTTCTTTTTTGTTGTTGCTTTCTTTTTTACTGCCAATTTCTTGTAGTTTTATTTCAAATAAAGTATAAGAACTTACACCCTAACATAGGACAAAACAAGGTGATTTTTGAGCCTCTTGATTGATTTGAGGCAAATATTTGGTGAATCTGTAATTTTTTTAAATCCATTTCCTTGTATCAATGAAATTGATTCTTTTCCACCAATCAAAAATGGAGATAAGGTAATAATTAATTCATCAAAAAAATTATTTTTTACAAATTCCCAATTAACGGTACCACCGCCTTCGACAAGAATAGTTTTGATATTTTTTTCTGATAATTTTTTTAGTAAAGATTTGATATTAATAGAATTTGAACCTGCAACAATTACATCAATTGGGAGTTTTTTTAATTTTTGTAGATTTGAACCGCTTATTTTTTTGGAAACAACTATGATTGTAGGTATTTTATTACTTGTTTGAATAATTTTTGATTTGGTTGATATTGTACCATTTGAATCCAAGATTATTCGGATTGGGTTTTTTCCTGTCGTGTGTCGTACAGTTAACAGAGGATTATCTTTTTGGACAGTATTTTTACCAATTAGTATAGCATCAACCTTAGATCTAAGTTTATGCAATCTAACAAAATCTTGTTTAGAAGATAATTTTGAATCACCAGTTTTTGTTGCAATCTTCCCATCAATAGAGATTGCAGCACTTAAGATTACATATGGTCTAAATTTTTCCATAGACTATTTTGCCTCCAATCATTACAGCCTTTATTGTAGATTCGGATGCCCTATGAACAATTGCTGCATAAGGATCGTGCATTGGTTCAATGTCTAATGCATGCTTATCAAGAAAAATACAATCAGCTAGACTACCTGTTTCAATTACACCAATATTTTTTTTCAAAATTTTTCCTCCATTTACAGTTGCCATTTTCAAAATTTCTTTTGGGTTAATTCGTTTTTTATGAATACCCATAGTTACTTTCCAAAGATAATCCATCTCTCTAAACATATCAGGGGAATTAACCATCACATTATCCGTGCCTAGACCAAGAAGACAGCCAGCTTTTTGCATAAATTCTATATCAGGAATTCCTTCTGCTAGTGACGAATTGGCTCGAGGACAAACAACGATCCCCCTTGTTTTCTTTGCAGCTGAAAAAAGATCACCTTTTGAGGCATATGTCATATGAACTAGGAAATGAGGTTTTAGTGATAATGCTCGCATTGTCTCAGATTTTCCAGTGATTTTTTTTGATTTTGAAACACTCTGTTTAGTTTCAGCTGAATGAATAGCTCTAAGTTTTGTTGTTTTTGAATAATAGTTTAGTACGGATGTGCTATTTTCATTGGCACCACTAATACCAAGTCCATCACATTTTTTTAGAATTTTATCAAGCTCCTCTTTTTTTGAACTTGGAAAAGAGATATTCTTTTTAATTTCAGATGTATTTTGATAGAAATCCATTCTACCTAAGATAATTGATCTGATTGGAAGTTCAGATAGTACCTTTTTGAGTAATAATACACCATCAAATCCACCTTCCCTAAAATCTACAAATGTAGTAATACCTTTTCTAATCATGGAATGACAAGTATTTTTCATAAAAAAAGACAGATTTTCATCAGAAGTGTTTTTTAGAATTTTTGATTTTGCTCCAAATACAGGATGAATTTTTTCATCAACAGAATTACTCATTGTCACATCTTTACCAATAGAATCACCAATGTGAGTATGTGCATTAATGAAACCAGGAATCAGTAAAAGGCCTTCACAATCAATAGATTCTTCATTAGAACTTGGTCTGATGCTGGATTGGATTCTTTTGAAAGTTTTATTTTTAATTTGAATATTGATACTGGGAACAAATTCTAATTCTTTACCTAATAGTACGCTGATATTTTTTATCAACATGATAATTCATAAACTTCAGGTTTTTCTTTTCCCGAATCTCGAATTTCTCTTATAGTATCTAGAGATTTTGTGGCTAATTTTACGGCCTCTCTAGCGCTATTTGCATTTCCAATTCCACAATTCAATAAGATTTTATCTTCTTGTTTTATTTTATCAATAAATTCTTGAACAGAATTTTTTCCATCATCACTTGCAATTACCATAAAATTATCACCACCCATAAAGAAAGTAAGAGAATTTTTCTTTAGAAAATATTTGGACATCTTTGAATAAAGTTCAAAAATTATTGAAGATATTTCATAAGGAGAATCTGTTGCTCGTCTAGAAGATAGATCATCTACATCTAAGTGCATAATCGAGACTTTCAAATCAGATTTTCCATTAACAAAACCAAAAATGCTATGCTCTTCATTTAGCAAGTTTTGGTTTTTCTTTCCTTCATAGGCCTTCAAATTTGCTTCAAATGGTGATTCTCCATATCCTATTGAAATTGTTAATCGTACATCAAATAATTTTTCAAGTGATTTTTGAATTTCAATATGTTCCTCTAATCCTAAGCCATTAGAAACTACAAAAAATTCATCTGCTCTGTTAAGAAAAACAAGACAGTTCTTCTCAGAAAATAATTTTTGAACTTCTTTGTATAAAGAGGCCTGAAGCATTTGTAATTCATGTTCTCTATCACTTCCAAGAGTCAGAGTCCATGGGCCATATTCAGTAATTTTGAGTATACTTAGTTGAATCATTTTTGAATCCTTTTTAGTTCATTTGAGATTTTTAAAACTGCCTCAACTGCTCTTTCAGCCACGGGTCTAATTCTTGCATGGGCATGTCTTTCTTGCATTCCAGGGCCTGATATTCCCAAAGATACAGGTTTTTGATATTTTAATGATAATTCAGTCAAAGATTGAGCTGCAGCATGAGAAATTACTTCATCATGCTTTGTTTGACCTTTGATAATGGCTCCCAGAGTAATAACTGCATCAACATCATTTTTTTGTAATAGTCTATCTACAATTATAGGCATATCATAGGCACCTGGAACAGAGCAGGTATATGTAATTTTTAATTTTAATTGGTTTGCTTTTTCTTGTGCTACAGAAAGCATCCTAGATGTCACTTCTTCATTAAATTCCGAAACCACTACAGCAATTTTCAAAATTAATGCACCTTAGCGTATTCTAACAATTCTTTCCCGTCAATTAAGGGAATTCCATGTTGTTTAGCAAATTTTTGGGCTTTGTCTACAGATAATGCAGAATATGTTTCAGCATCCATCATTTCACAAATTGCTGTGACAGGAGTTAACCCAGCAATTTGCGCAAGATAAACAGACATTTCAGTATGTCCTTGACGTGCAGCTAACAATCCCTTAGAAGCTATTAACAATGGGACGTGTCCTGGAGTTTTAAAAGATGATGCAAATTTTTTCTGTTTGTTATCTACGTGAAAGATATTAGACATTTCTCGGATAGTCAATGATCTATCTTTGTCTGTAATTCCGGTGTATGTTTGATAATGATTTATGGATAATGAAAATGTGGGATGATCACCGTATGGTGCTAGTCCCATAATCATTTCTTTGTTAGGCATTAAAGAATCTGAAAGAATTTCATGCATGTATTTTAGCTCAAGTGATTCAGCAAAATTATGGGCTATTGCCATACACAACAAACCACCTGCATGTTGACGCATTCGTGCAATATGTTCGGGGGTTACAAATTCAGCAGCTACTACCATATCAATTTCATTTTCTCTTCCTGCTGAATCAAACAACAAGACAAACTCACCACGTTTAAGAGATTGTAATGCTGATTCAAGAGACATATAGTCAAATCTTTGCGTTCTAATTATAAAGTTTACTAAAAAAATAGTAACTACCAATAAAGTGGTAGATTAATAATTTTATTTAAGAATGTATTTTCCAAGAATGTCAGTTTCAATATTAACTTTATCGCCTACTTTTTTTGCTTGAAAATTAGTCACTTCAATAGTATGTGGAATTAAAGATACAGATGCAAGATTTTTTTTAACATCAACAACAGTAAGACTGATCCCATCAACTGCAATCGAGCCTTTTTTTACAACATATTTTGATAGTTTTTTTGGAACTTCAAACCAAACTTGAACTTCCTTTGGCTTTTTTAGAATTTTCTTTATTGTTCCGACTCCATCAACATGGCCTAAAACAAAGTGTCCTTCTAATCTATCACCAGCTTTTAGACTTCTTTCAATATTTACAATTCCTCCAACTTTGAGATTACCAAGATCTGTTTTTTTGGTTGTTTCTTCAATCATTTCAAAAATACAATTAGATTTTGATAATTTTACAGCAGTAAGACATACACCATTTAGAGCAACACTTTGTCCGATCTTTAGTCCCTTTGCATGTTTACCTAAATTGACAGTCATTTGGATTGCGCTTCTATTTTTAGTGTTTTTTGAAATTTTTTCTACCTTCCCAACACCTTCAACAATTCCAGTAAACACGAAAAGATCTACAAATTCTTTGTATAAATTGATTTAGATGATCATCTACAAAAGATTATTTGGAATCAGAAGTTTCAAACTCATTTTCACAAAACTGATGAAAAACAGAACATTTGTTATTTTTTGCATCAAGTTTGATTTTATTCATATCTTTATTCAAAATTCCTTGAGCTGCTAAAAATGCATCATCTTCCATACCTAATTTTTCAAGTAATTTTGCTTTTGCCAAAGGAATTTCTTTTATGCTAGAATCAATAGTTTGAGCCCTATCATAGTATTCAATTGCATCATGATAACTTCCTAGATGACTTAATGAAATTGCCTTATTCATCAATGCTGTAACATCATTAGGTTCAATCTCTAAGGATTTGTCATAATATTCTAAGGCTTCTTTATGTCGATTCAATTCGTTTAATGACAATCCCATGCTGTTTAATGTCCAAACATCTCTAGAATTTGATGAAAGAATTTCCTCACACAATGTAAGAACTTGTTGAAATTTATTCAGGCTTTCAAGAGCATAGATCTTGTTTTTTAGTGCATAAGTATCTGATTTTTTGATTGCTAAGACTTTATCACAGTAATTTATTGCCTCATCATATTTTTGTAGATAAATTAGAGATAGAGAGATATTTTGAAGAGCAACCATATCATCAGGGGTTTTTGCAAGTAGGTTTTTGCAATAATCATACATGTCTTCATATTTTCCTGCATTAAACATTCTAGTTATGACATTTGTTGGATCAAGAAGATTAACCATATGATTTCTAATGAAAATTCATTATTCTTTAATCTATTCTAGGAAAATAGAAGATTTAGTTATTTTAAGACTTTACGAAGTGTCTCGTTGAGAACTTTTGAATAACTGTATGATGATTGTTCTTGTTGGATCAGTTTTGCTTGACGAAGTCTGATTTTTTTATCAAGGTCATCATCAATCATGATTGTGACGCGTTTACTCATTCTAATCACTATAAATTGTGAAATTTGTAATATAACATTTTATGAAAAGTTCCAAAAGTGGAATTAATATTAATTTTGAATGATAGATATTATTTGATCCATTTTGAATGGTTTTTGAATAAGAGGTATGTTTAGCTTGTCTAATTTTTCTTCAGTAGCAAAACTTCCATCAGCCGTTACTGCAATAATTTTTGCTTTAGAATCAAGGTCTTTAATTTTTTTTATTGCATAAAATCCACTTCCATTTGGCATATTAAGATCAATTAGTACCACATCAGGTTTTGTTTGTTTGAATAATTTTACAGCCGTTACTCCATCAAAACCATTACCAATTACATCAATATCATGCTCTTCAAGAAATTCACTGAATAATCTTACAGTATCTTCATCATCATCAATGACTATAACTGATTTTGACATCTCTAGTCATAATAAAAAAAGACAGTGCTTTAATATTTTCCATTATTTAGAAAGATATCATGGGAGGAATTGATAGATTAATCTCGTCTGCATTATCTAGAGAGATAAAAAAAAGAGTGGATATTGATACTCTAAAAAAAATTGAACGAGAATTATTTTTAGAACACGGAATGTCAATAAAGCTCTCTATAGAGCATTTTCAGAAATTTACAAGCGTATTTAAAAAAAACTCTAATCTGGATGTTAAAAAATTTGAAAGAGACTGTATCAATAAAATAATCAAAGTAAAAAAAAGAGATAGCAGGTATTTAATTACAATTGTAGATTCTAGTTTATCTGATTTGATATTAGAATTATTTGGAGAGGTAGAAACCAGGAAAATAATTTCTTCATTGTTGGAAAATGAATATACAATTCCACAAATTCTCAAGGAATCAAAAGTACCAAAAACCTCAGGATATAGGAAAATTGAGAATTTGCTCATTCATGGATTAATTATTGAATCTGGAAAAGTACTGAGTGAAAGTAAGAAAATTTCTAAACTTCAATGTATTTTCCAAGAAATCAAATTAGATATCAAAAAAGAGAAAATTACCGTAAATGGCGTAATTTCTGAAAAAATGTTTGAAAAGAGTACAAGTGTGAAGAGTTTCTTAGAATCATTTGCCTAAGGGCAAATTTTGTAAAATTCTATTTCACAAGTTCTAAAATTGCTTTGGCTTGTTTAAAATGCACTTCATCAATCATTTTACCTTCCACAGTTGTTGCACCTTTTCCTTTTTTTGTTGATTCTAGGTATGTTTTGCATACTTTTTCGGCCCACTCAATTTCACTTTTGTTTGGATGAAATAGCTTGTGAGCTATGGCAATATGATCAGGATGTATTATGCTTTTTCCAGTATAGCCAAGACTTTTTCCAAGTATACAATCTTTTTCGAGGCCTTTGGTATCTTTTAGATCCTGCCAAATTCCATCAATGGCTGCAACACCAGCAGCATGTGCATCAACTGGGATTTTTGACCTAGAGTACTTAGCACCTTCAGAATCTTTAGTGTATTCAACTCCAATGTCGTTAAGAAGATCAAAGACTCCAAAGACTACAGCGCAAACTCGTTTACTAGAAGATGCAATATTGTATGTGTTTACGACTCCTTCAGTAGATTCTATTGATGGAATTAGTTGAATGGGTTTGAGTTTTCTGGTTTTTTCTAAAGACGATATCGTTTTTTCAATTTTTTTGAGTTCTTTTGTATTGTTTACTTTAGGAATAACAATTCCGTCAATTCCTTTCTGGACAATTTGCTTCAAATCAGCTGGAATTTTTCCAGATAATGGAGAATTTGTTCTCACAAAAATTGAGGATTCATAAGATTTTCTTGATTTTAGAGCACTCTTGATTAGATTTCTAGCGTTATCCTTTTCATTGTCTGGAACAGAGTCTTCTAAATCGAAACATACAATGTCAGCTTGGAGTTTCTTTGCCTTTTCAAGAAACCTTGGGTTATTACCAGGTACAAAAATGAGACTTCTGAAGAGCTGAGTCATTAAATGACTAAGCGCCTTCAGGCTTCATTAAGATTTTGCCAAAGAATTTACCCTGTAACATTTTTGTGTGAGCGTCTGCGGCTTGCTCAAATGTATATACAGAGTCAACAATTGATTTTAGTTTTCCTTGACCCATCCAGTAAAGACCTTGATCAAGTTCTGCTTTTGTTCCTTGTGTAGAACCTAAGACGTTAATTCCTTTGAAGAATATGTGTCTAAGATCTATTTGTGCGTCATAACCTGTTGTTGCACCACATGAAACTAGTGATGCACCATACTTGAGTAAGGTTAGTTGCTTGTTGAAGTGAGTTTGACCAATATGATCAAATGCAATATCAATTCCAGGTGCTTCACCTTTAGATTTTGCAATTACTTTTGAAATCTTAAAGACTTCTTTTTGCCAATCGTCTTTTCTATGATCTACTGCATGATCTGCACCAAGTTCTAGACATTTATCTAATTTGTCTGGACTAGCAGTTGCAAT
>JANQNM010000088.1 GCA_028279625.1 Candidatus Nitrosopumilus sp.
TATTTAATCATAATTAATGAATATTTTTTTGAGCGGAATTAGTTTAGTCTGGTATGACGTCAGCTTCCCAAGCTGAAGGCCGCGGGTTCAAATCCCGCATTCCGCATCAAATTTCTCGAATTGCTTGTTCTATAATTCCTCTATCTGGAGCTTTTGGGAAATATTTTAGATAATTTTTGAGATCTTCTTTTGCTTCAGAATTTTTGTTTTGTTTCTCTCTTAGATATGCACGATTTTTGTAAATTTTTGCTGAACGTTTAGGATCAATTTCAATAGCTTTTGTGTAATACATTTCTGCTTTTTCGAACTGATTTGATTTCAGATAATAGTTTCCTAGACCATTGTAAGTTAGATATGATCTGTTATTGATATCTAGACATTTTTCATAATATTTCACACATTCAGATGAATTTTTTTCGTTTAGTGATCCTCCTAACAAATGTAAAGCAGTTGAATTGTTTGGTTCAAGTTCTATAGCTTGTTTAAGAGATTCTAAAGCTTGTGTGGAGTCTTTCAAGATATTAAATCTCTCTGAAACAAAACATAATCTATTTGATTTGTCACTAGATTCATTCTCTAGCGTAATTGAAGATAAAATATCTGAGGGAGCCAAGATGATCATCAATCTTCCTTCCTGAGACCATTCCTGATCAAATACTTTTTGTGGAATTGCACCTTCTTGTTGTTCTCCTTCCTTAGTGCCTTCTTGAATATAATGAAGAATTGTATTTTCTTCTTCATTATAACCAGCAATCACAGATGCGTGTTGAGTAATTTCAGGAATACCAGGAAGAATTACTATCGGTGGAATTCCAGAATCAATAATTTTTTTTAATTCAGATAATGAAGAGTGGACAATTTTACATGTTAAACCATGGCGTTCGGCAGATTCTATTCCTTCGATTAAGATACTACCATTAAATCCTGAATAGTTTTTTGCAGTTTCAACGGCTTCGGCCATAGGTAATTCAATGTTCCAATATTTGGAAACTAGATTAATTGGAAGTGGAAGACAAATGTTTTCTTCAGTAACTAATGGTAAAAGCAATTCATGATCTTCTTGTTCCATAAATAACAGAAATTTTTAGAGTTATTAATATCAATCAAAGCAAATAAAATCTTTCAATTAATTTTTGCCCATCTGTGCTCATTTCTGGATGAAATTGAGTTCCAAAGATTGGTTTTTCTTCAAATTGAATAATTTCATATTTACAATTTTTAGATTCAGCAACTGGAATTAATGAATCAGGTAATTTGGAGATCTCAAAACTATGACTTTCAAACACTTTCAGAGAATCTCGGAATAGTATGTTAGTAGTTAGACTTTGTATAGTTTCATCACCTTTTTGAAGTGAAGTTTTACGAATTGTTCCACCTAAAGTTAGTGCTAAAATTTCTGCACCATAACAAATTCCAAGCAATTTTAAATTATTTTTAATTGAAAAAATAATGATTTTTGAATTAATTTCGTTAGTTTTTTTTTCATTTTTTCTTCTTCCTGATAAAATGATTGAATCAAAGTTTGATAAAGAATTCAAATCAATTGAGTTAGGAGTCTCTATTTTAAAGGAGAGGTTTTTTTCGTTTAGAAAATTAATGAGGTTTTTTGTGTAAATAGAGCCGTTATCAACAACAAGTAGCAATTAACTGCCTACCTCAACCGATACATAGTGCATTTCAGGAATTCCATCTTTGACATACACTGTTCCTAAATTGAGATTATTTTCTTCTTGCCACATGAAGACTCTGTCACTTCGTGGTTTTACAAAGTCATCAATGAATGTAGTTAAGAACTCTTCAGTTTCTTCACGCTCATTTTCAGTAAAGAAGAACAATTCTCCTTCGTTAAATGATAATGGAATTTGAATAGATGTTGGTTCATCTATTACAATTTCATTTTGTTCAAATACAGATTTTATTATTTCAATTCTATCATTTCTTTCAAGTTCTACATAGTCATCATCAGCAACTGCAGCAGTTGGGGCCACACCTGAAACTTTCTTCAAATATGCTTCAAATGCTTCTTCTTGAGTATCCCCCAATCCAACAAAGTACTCTCCATTAAATGCAGCACCTACTGCAGCAATGGTACCTAGTTGTGCGACTACACCACCTGCTCCAGCAGTATACACTGGAATAAAGTAGATATCATGATCACCTACACGATACAGGATATTATCGCCGATTCTTGGATTTCTAAGTAGAGTTTTTAATTGTGCAAATTCTGGATCTCTGTCAAGTGCTTCCCTAACTGCAGTAGGACCAATTAGTTTTGTTGTAGAATTCAATGGGACCTCATAGAATTGCAAATCACCCAAATTGGAAAGATCATTTTCAACTATCATGTATCCTGCTAGGTTTCTTCCTTGAGAACCTCTCAATTCTAACGAAAGTAATCCTAAGAATTCTGTTTGGTCAAATCCTGGAGGTTTTGCTTCAACATAGTAGGTATCTAGCCCTCGTGGAATTTCATAGAATTCATTTGCTTGAATAAATGTCTCTACATTTGTTACATGATATACATTATACATTTCAGTTTTCCAATTAAACAATTCAACAGGATATCTGATTTGCTCTTCTAACCAAGCTGGCATTGGTTCGAATCGTTCAGAGTATTGGCTAGCAAACATTTCAGTAAAGAAATCATCTCCAGTTTTTAACAATTGAATATCTCCATCATAAGAATCCACTAGTGCATAGCCTACTAAACGCAAGTATGGATTACCAACTGACCATGGGACATCACGAGTATCAAATCCAATAATTAATGGAATTAACCAGTAGGAGTTTTCTCCATCAGTAACTGGTAGTGAGTCTAATTCTCTTCCAAAGAGATCATAGAGGAAATAAGGATACAAAGTTTCCATTCTATCATTCACATCTTTGTATCTGTTAATGTGAACAGATTCTGTTGGGAATGAAAGCAAAAAGTTTGGTTCAAAGATCCAACTAAGTGGTGGAGAAACATCCAAACCTCCCAAACCAGAATAGGAGACTCCTCCCAATTCAGCACTTTCTGAACCTCTTGAATTAGGATATCCAGACCATGTTGTTTCAAAAAGCCCTCCTTCACCATAGTAAATCTCTCGTTGTTTGAAGAATTCACTGCTATCAACAATTTGTCCATCAGTTGCTTCAAGGGTCAAAAAGCCATCTGGTACATGAGTATAAACAAGATGTTCGTTATACCATCTATTTTCAAGGCTAACAGATGTTGGCAAAATTGGTTTCATGGATGCAGTCCAATACAAAGTGTTGTTAAAACGAAGAATATCGTTATCTTCAAAGTCAACATATGGAATTAGGCCTATCTCAGGCTTTAGTTTTGCAAA
>JANQNM010000111.1 GCA_028279625.1 Candidatus Nitrosopumilus sp.
ATGATCATCATGTCCTACTTCTGGTTCTTGCATTATTGGTTCAACATCATGTTTAGATGCATCTTTGAAGAAATGCTCATCTGCTTCAAACTCAAAAGGCATATGTTCAGTAAAGAATGCATATTTACCGTCTTTGGCAATATTAACACTGAAAATTGTCATCTCTTTAGAGTCATCAAAATTAAGAAGATATGCTACTTCTTTTGCAACCAATGTATTACCATCATTTTTAGATTCAACATTATCTGATTCGAGTAAAGTTTCAGCTAATTCTTCTGAGGACTCGATGTCATCAGATTCAAGGATAATCATTTTCATTGCAGGATCTGCATAGTCACCATCAACTTTTGCAAATGACCAAGAGTATGTTCCTGCAGTAACATCAAAGACACCAGCCCATTCAAATGCATGTCCTTCAGGCTTTATCAATTCAATACCTTCAGATGCTTTAAGGAACATAACATTGTCAAACTCGCCTGAACCAATCATGTTGTCTACATATGGTTCCATGCCCAATCCATTGTATACTAGAACGTCTGCGTTCTTCAGTGATTGGATTTCTTGAGGTCTTGGCTCCCAGTCATGAGCATCAACGCCAGATGGGAGATACGTCTCTACTGTTGCAGAGTCTCCTGCAACATTTCTTGTAAATTCATAATATGGATAAAACGTAGCTAGGACTTTGATCTTTTCAGTCTGAACAGGAACACTAGTTTCAGTTGTCTCACCTACAAAGTTTTCAGAAACTTGTGGAGCATCAGAAACTCCTGACATTGTAACTACAACTGCAATAATAATAGCTGCTGCGATTCCTCCACCTATTGCAATAATTGAAGAGTTATTCATTTTAATTCAGATATGAAAGCCCATCAACTATCCAATATAAATTAATAACAATTCATAATTTCTTAATAATTTTTTACAAGTTATGCACAAAGTCATAATCAATATTATTAAGATTTAATGGTAGATTTAAATGCCAATTAATAATCAGCCAAGTCGTGCCAATTGTTTCAATATCTCTTAACGATGATATTTTGAAAGAAGTTGATAAGCTTCAGGAATCCATGGGATTTACCGGACGATCTGAAATTATCCGTGCAGGAATTAGGACTTTTGTCCAAGAAGAAAAACAAAAAAGTGAATTAAAAGGAAGACAAAATGCCATACTCATTGTAATTCATGCCGATGAGCATGATGATCAAGCTGCAAGAATAAGACATGATCATGAAGATTTGATTAAAACACATCTTCACAACAAGATAGATGGAGATAGTTGTATGGAGATGTTTATCTTGGATGGTGATTCTAAAAAGATACAAGCAGTTACCAATGCATTTGTTACCGATAAGAAGATGGACACAGTAAAACTAGTTACTTTGTAATTTAGTTTTATCAATTTGAATTAAATCATCTATCATTTCAGTTCTAAATTTTGAAAATGTGTATTGTATCATATTTGTGTGATCTGTAAATACTATTTTTTGAATAGAATTCATATCTACTGATAATATTTTATTTTCAACTGAAATCTCAAAATCTCCTTCATGATCAAAATATATTGTGTTTTTATTATTTCGCATGTTCCATTCTTACTCCGTTATAGCAGTTTGTTTAATTCTAATACCTCGTTGATAATCTTCATCAAGTTTGAGAATTTCTTGAATCTCTTTTGATGATGTAAACATAATTCTTAGAACAAACAACCAGCAATAGATCTCTTTTAGCTCACCTTGATGATATCCCCATTCTCCAGTTCCTGGTTCAAATTTTATAACATTGCCTTTTTGAGCAATTATGTCTTGTAATTTCTTACTTCTGACATAGTAGAGGTTGATATCAGTAATATTTCCATCAGAAAAATAATAAGAAGAATAAAAATAATCTGAATCTTCAATTTGGTAAATATTTGTGATTCCTTGTCCACTAAAATCGAGTGCACTACAAAAGAGATCCTTTTCTCGTTCCAATTTATAGACGCGATATCTTGATTTCTCTTCCATCTTATTTCACATTATTATAAGAAATGTTATGCCTAGCAAAAATTGCATGTCAGGGCAGTTTGTGGTTATGGCATAACACTATTCATAATATCACGCAAGAACTATTTATCTCTTAATAAGAACAAAGTTTTTTTTAATAATTGTTAATATTAGTTAGACATTATTTTAATATACATATCCACGAAGTTCACGTATGACAAAAGATTGGATTGCTTACGATGTTAAAGCAAGAAAGAAAGTCAAGTTGTTAGATCCTAAACTTGTGACCATGAAGAATGGTAAGATGGCCCTCAAGGGTACAAGTGCAGAGACTGGAATTTCACTTTTCAGAATTATCGGTTCTGAAGATGCAAAACGTTTCAAATCTCAATAAAATCGATTCAACAAAAGGAAAAAGCCATCAATCTTTCATTTTTACATTCAAAAAATTTTGAGTATACAGTTTTTTCATCTAGTTTGAATTTCTTTGATTCTATCTATCTTTGAATTTTAAACATAAAATAACAAAAATTATTTTTCAAGCCAGGTCTTTTGTTTGTGTTCTATGACCCATTCTTTTGCCATGGGAAGTAACTCATCAACATCTACATTTTTTGATTTTAGAGTAATTGAAAAATTATTGTTATGAGTCGATGAAGAATCATTTATTTCGAGTTTAATCTCATTGACTTGTGTTTCATTTTGTTCTGGTTTGTTTAGTTTCATAGTTTCATCATTTAGTTAAATTGTCATACTTTCAGAGAATGAATAGTTGAAAACATCTCGTAAAAGCACGATATTATAATTTCTACGAGCATCTAAATTATTTAAAAGTTATTAAAAATTTGGTAATTTATAATAATTAATTAATACAATCAAGAACATAAGGTAAACGTGACAAGTTCGTTTGTATTATTAAATTGCAAAGAAAATCAAGAAAAGGATGTAATTGCTCAGCTTAAAAAAATTCCTCAGATAAAAGAGACACAATGTCTTACGGGACCATATGATGTTCTTGTAAAGATAGAAGCATCAACAATTGAAGAGCTTAATGAAGTAATTACATGGAAGATTCGTAAGATCAAAAATGTCAGATCAACTTACACACTTAAAATAAACGAGGAGGCAATGGAGTGCAAAGATGACAATTGATGAAAAACTCTTTGTGGGAACAGCTACTGATGAACACATTGAGATGTATCTAAAAGCAATGTGGCTGATAAAAGAAAACAACCAACCAATCAGAGTAAGTACTATTGCTAACTTGTTACGTATTAGACAACCAAGTGTAGTACAGATGATGAGAAGAATAGACAAAATGGGATATGTAAAATATAACAAACTTGACATTCAGTTAACAGAAAAAGGAGAAGAAATAGGAAGAAATCTTATTAGAAAAAGCAGATTGTTAGAAGTCTTAATGGTAAATTATCTTAAGATAAATCCAGATGAAAAGATCATCTGTGGAATGGAACATCATATGAGTGATGAATTTACAAATTCACTTTCCTCAATTCTTGGGAACCCCAAAAATACACCAAATGGAAAAATCATTCCAGCTTATTCACATCAAGATTCAACTAAAGAGTCTGAATAAAAGACTGATAGATTTTTTCATTTAGTACTTTTGCAAAATGGACGTCTTGAAGAATTTTTTCTTTTATTGGTAGGTGTTTTTTCTCATGTTCATGGTCATGTTCATGGTCATGTTCATGGTCATGGTCATGGTCATGGTCATGAATTTTTTCTTTTTTGGCAATCTTGCGAAGTAAAGATATTGCTTGTTTATGTTTACCAATTTCTGCTAGACTTTGTGATTTATGATACATGGCATCAATATTCATCTTGTCAACCATCAATGCTTTTTCAAAAGATGAAACAGAATGTTTGTATTGTTTTAATGTAATGTAGGCAATCCCTTTGTTAATCAAGGCGTCAGTATGTTTAGGATCTTTTTTTAGGACCTTGTTAAAGCAAAGAATTGCTTCTTTAGGTCTATTTGTATTGGCATAAGCAACTCCCAATCTAAAACACGCATCATAATCCTTTGAGTCAATTTCAAGAGCAGACTCAAAGCATGTTGTTGCATTTTTAAAATCTTCAAGCTCTGCTAAGGAGTTTCCCTTATTGCATAAGGTATCCAAATCAACAGGATTAATCTTTAATGCTGCATCAAAACATTTTATCGCTTCTTTATGCTTTGATTTTCCAGCAAATACTATTGCTTTGTTGTTAAGAATGATTATATCATTAGGAGAAATTTTTAATGCTTTGTCATAGTTTGACATGGCTTGTTTGTGTTTGCCAATAGCTACAAGTGCATTTGCCTTGTTACATATTGCATCGACATTTTTTGGTTGTATTTTTATCACTTTGTCAAATGTTTGTATTGCCTCATCATACTTATCCAAATCATACAAAGTTGTTGCAAGATCAAACAAAACAGAAGGATCATTTGGAGTGATCTTTAATGCTTTGTAATAATATGACAATGATTTTTTGTGAAAACCAATCTCTGCTAAGAGATTTGCTTTTGTAATATTTGCATAGAAATCCTTTCTATTAATTTTAAGAATTTTATCACAAATTTTGATTGCAAGTTCAAATTTATTTTCTAGAATAAGAGTATGAATTTTTTTAGAAAAATTATTTATTCTAATCATTATCAAATCAATTTCTTTCCTTAAAATAAAAAGTGTGTCGATTATAGGATATTATTTTTAATTTGAATTTCTTTTTAGCATGCACATTTGTCATCGATATTATTCAGATTATCAAGATACATTCCTTCTTTTTTGTATTCTTCAATAATTGATACATCTTTACTTAATTTCATTCCAATATGATTTGCAACTACTGCAAATCTTTGTTGGAATTTGTAAATAAAACAGAAAATCATATTATGCTGTTGTAGCAATGGTCCCGTTACATAGAGTCCTGGTGTTTTTGTGGATTCATCATATGTATTCAATTTTGCTTTTCCGTCCTCCCAATCAAACATATCTTTGATTAATGAAAGACTTCCAGCAAAACCCGTAGCAAGAATTGGTTTTGTCTTTGAACGAATTTTTTGTTTATCTGTAGTAATTTCATATTCATTATCAATTTTTTCAACCTTATTCACTCTTCCAATATGAAACGCGATTGTGTTCTGAGAATTGACTCTTCTCAGTCTGTCTTTTGTGTAAGGAGATATTGTTCTACTAGGATCTATGTCTTCACTTTCAAGCAAGTTTTCTTTGTCAATTATTGTCACCTGTTTTTTTCGTTCAGCCAGATTAATTGCAGTATCCATGCCACTTTCATAACCACCAACCACAAAAAATTCGTCTCCTTGAACTTCATCCCAATTGGTAATCAAGCTGTTGTGAATGCAATGCTCTGCTCCTGGAAATGAAGCGTCTTTTGGATATTGGAATTCACCTGCGGCCCAAACTAAGAATTGTGTCTCTATCTTTCCTTTGTCCGTATTGATTAGAAAGCCATCTTTTGTTTTTACTACTGAATCTACATTGGTTGATGTTTGAATTGGTAACTCAAAATGGTCAGCAAGTTTTTTCAGGTATGCTGCATACTCATGACCCGTAGGATGTTCTGTCTGCAGTGTTAATGCAGGAGAAGTATCAAAAGTTATGGCATTGAGATCTATCATTTTGAATGTATTGCTAAAAAATGAAGGAGTTAGTAATTTCATCTGTTTTGGCCATTTAAGAAAAGAGCCACCTACCTCATTACGTTCTAAAACTGTAAAATTGATCCCCAATTTTTTTAGTATAATTGAAATTCCAATACCTGATGGTCCTGCACCTACAACAACTACTTCTCTCATACATCTAATCACCTGTAGCGATATATTAACGCAAGTATTCTTATTAATAATTAATAACTTTTCAAAAAATCTTAATATAGAAAAATATCTAAAAAAATCTATGAAAGCATACGACGTAAAGGCAAGAAAAAAAATCAAAATTATCGATCAAAAAGTAATCCAACTCAAAAACACGCATTGGGCGTTTAAAGGTAAAAGTTCTGAAATACAAATGACTGGATTTTGTATGTTACGAAAAGACGAATCACAGAAACTGAAAAAATAATTACTGATAACTGAAATATGGAAAATCAACCTTATAGTTTAACAGGCAAATTTGTTGAAAATCTCAAAACAACTGAACAAAATTCTACAAATGAAAAAGATAATTCTCTTTATTCAAAATACGTTCCCAAATACATTCAAAAAAACTGGAAAAATTTATTCTCAAAAGAATTGTTTGGGATTGGGAAAGATATACTATACAAAAATAATCTCTTAATACAGTATGGCTTTTCCATTAAAAGACCACCAATTCCCGAACAAGGAAGCAGTCAGTATTCATTACATGATAAAAATGATCTAATAATTCTGTGGGGCTTTGGAATGATATTTGCCACAGGAAATAAGGGATTATTTTTGTGGCGTCATGAATTTGTGCCAAAATTAATTGATATCAATTCACTTCCTTCTAACATATGGGCCCCTGATCAACTTCCAAAACGAACAATACCAAAAACTCCTGATGAAAAACATCTGATGCTACAACTACTTGTTAAATCCATAAAGTGGTTAGAAAGATATGAAAATTGGATAATTACTATGTGTGGAGAAACATATCGTAACCAATCACTTCAATCTCCAAATTCATCAAAAATGACTTCTATTCGTTTAGATCAAAAATGGTCAGAGATAAATGAAAAATTTGAAAAAATTCTAAAAAAAATTGAACAAGAACAAACCTCTGATGTTATAGAATCAAAACCAATTGAATCAAAACCAGTAGAATCAAAACCAATACAACCCAACATTGAGAGGTCTGCTGTAATCCCAAAAAATACCTGTGGCGCGTGTGGGGAAAACTATCCAGAAGATATCAAATTTTGCCCGTCATGTAATTGGGAAGATTTACCCTGTTGAAAAATTCTTCAATCTGAAAATTACTAAGTTACTATACTTTTAATTAAATTTGAAGAAAAACATTCAAAATGTTTTCAGAATGTGCAAGTAGTAATGTAAATGCAGTAACTGCGATAACCTGTTTTCCTATCATTTTAAGCGCAAATATCCATGACATCTCGCGAATAACAGTCATGAAAGTTACTATACATGGAAGTAAGGTTCCTGCAAGATAAACTGCTGTCAAAATTTGTATTGATGAAAGTGAGTTTACTAGACTAGGTTCAGCAAGTAGCAATAATCCATCTTTTCGGATAGAACCAAAAATTACTGCAAGTGCTGAGTCCTCAGGTAGATTGAAAAATTGCATTAGAAAACCAATTTCATTTGCAAAATAATCAATAAGGCCTATCCAATCTATGATAGATGCAACAAATGTGATGGCAAAAAAGACTGGAAGTGCCATCTTGAAGAATTGTTGAATGTTACTCTTTGATTCTCTCCAAATTGAACTGAATGTGGGTCTCTCAAAGAATACTTGACCCTCAATTACTGGCATATTTAGCTTGGAGCGATTTTCCTTTCTGCTGACTAGTCTGGTGTAAAGAATAGTA
>JANQNM010000011.1 GCA_028279625.1 Candidatus Nitrosopumilus sp.
TATTATACGTCAAATTATCAAAAAATCACTGTTTACAGAGCGACAAATTGAAATTATTTTAAATCAGAAGGATCTTCAAGAATCAAAGTTTTCTATAACTAAAGGTGCGTATTATAGGCAAGTTGGGCAGTCCAGAGACAAATTAATTGCATTATTCTATTCAATTGTACTTTTACGTGGTTTAGGCATACTTTTGCCAGATGATATTGATGTGATATCAAAATTATCTGAGCAAGTTAGTGTGATAAATGAGAGTGATATCTTTCCTGAAAGAGAGCAAGATGTGATTAATGTGATAGATATGCTCATTCGTCAGGCATGTAGAATGTGATTATGTGATTGTTGTTTACTTTAGATCATATGATTTGTTTGTGATAAGATGTGTGAGATTGTTAATCTAAAGTGTGAATTAATGTTGTTCAATCACGATAAATCACAATGTAGGCATAAAATTTGTGATGTTAGTTGAGATTCCTGATCCAGAAGTGATTCTGAGTGTGATTGTTGCATTTTTTGTTGGATTGGGAGGACTGTATATATACTTCAAGATTCGTCCATTCATTAAATCTAGGAGTGAAATGACTGATGCATCACAGTCTGAGCGATTAGAATATTATGAAAGACAATTAATTGATATGAAAATACGCCTAGATGCCTTAGAAATTCAAGGGATTGAACAAAAGACAGAAGATCCTAATCTTGAATTAAAACAATTTTTAGAAAAACTAGCCAAAAACGAAGCACAAGAAAAGCCAGTAGAACAGGTTGAAGTGACATCAGTAGTAGAAGAAAAGCCAGTTTCCACGCCTAAACCAACCAATATTGACTATGCAAACCCAACATATCACGTGTTGCATCTAATCACAAGCAAAGCTATGACATCACGTGACATACAAATCACATTAAAGAAGAGTAGAGAGCATACTTCTAGACTAATGAAGAAATTATTTGAAGATGGTTTGGTCCAAAGAAACACTGAATCAAAACCTTATACTTATTCAATCACTGAAAAAGGAAAAGCAAAGATCGAAGATGTTTTGACAGAACCACCAACCATCTAAGAGTTTCTTTGTTGTTGAAGGAATTGAAAATTAAAATTTTCATGTTAAATTTACAAAAAATACACGAATTTTATTATTAATTATTAATTATAGATTTTATTAAATTATATATATTATTAATTTATAGTAATAATAATGTCGGTACAAGAAAATGAGGTTCTAGTAAAAATCACATCTGCAGGGACAGTATCCATACCTAAACAGTTTAGAAAATTTATGGATGTTCAAAAAGGTGATTATGTAAAGATGATTTTAGGAAAAGATAGATTAATTGTTAGAAAAGTTGTAATTTTTTAGAATTGTGGTTGCCTTTGACCAATTTTGATGGTTTGATAGGTCCATTCCCTACCTGTTCTGGTTCGATCTATCTTTCCTTTGGATGAAAATCGTGACAAGTAAGTCGAAATAACACTAAGTTTTACTGGCTCGTTGAATTCATCCTCATATTTTTCAAGAATATTTGTTGAAGTGAACTTGCCCATAGGGAAGAATTTGTCTACAACGTGCCAAATTTTAGAGCCTGTAGAGTCCATATTGGTGGTTTTTTGTTCTTCTTCAATATTCATCAAATCCATCATTTCAAAAATTTTTAGGACCTTATCTCTAGTCACATTTCCTTCTAATTTGATATCATAGCGGGCTCCATCAGAGTCTTCCATGTCTATTCTAATGCGTTTTTTTGCCATCTTTGAGATCTTCTGGATCTGTAGTTAACAGTTCAAGTGATCCGCAAAACTTTGTTAACAAAGTGGTTTGTTAACTTTGACTGCCTAGCCCATGCCTAGGTGTTTTTTTGTTATTAACAATCTAACCTTAAATTCAATCCAATTCTGGAAGTTTTTATGCCTGGACTGGAAATAGTGGGGTCAAATATCACATATTCACAATGTTAACACCTTTCTTAACGCCTAGAGTGGAAATAAGGGGGTCAAAATGGGTTATTTTTGGAAAATCTTAACAGGAAATTAACATAATGTTAACTTCTTGGAAAACCCACACACCAATATTTCCACTCTTTCTTTTTCTTAATTTTTTTTTTGAGAAATCTAAAATCTAACTAAAAATAATTAATTACAAACTAAACTAGAGTTACTATTCTATTCTATACTCTCTTAATTTAGATATGAGTATGATAATGTTGAGAGGAAACAAAGGTGTGTGAGTATGTCTGATCCAATTGATAGATTGTTAGATGCAGCAGAATCAGGCAAATCAATAATTAAAAACCGAGATATTCTACATTTTACCTACATTCCAGAAACAATCCAACATAGAAATTCTGAACAAGAACAAGTAACCCAATCCCTATTACCAATTTTAAAACAATCAAGACCATCAAATCTCCTAGTTTATGGCAAACCAGGAACTGGAAAAACACTAGTCGTAAAAAAAGTAATTTCTAAAATCCAAGAAAGAGTTGAGAAATCCAACTTTCCAATAAAACTAGTATATTCTAACTCAAAAGAAGAAACAACCCTATATGGTCTTCTGGTGAGCCTAGGCAGACAATTAGACCTTAATGAAAAAGAATTACCCACAACAGGCCTTGCAATTAGTGAAGTCTTCAAGAGACTATTAAACAAAATTGATGAGGGAAAACTCAATGCAATTTTTGTAATTGATGAAATTGATTACCTTGCTCAACTTGTTTCAAAAACTGGAAAAGATATCTTATATCAACTAACCAGAGCAAACGAGAGGCTAAAACAAGGCTCATTGACATTGGTTGGAATATCTAATGATCTTACATTCAAAGAAAAACTTGACCCTCGAGTAATCAGTAGTTTGGGTGAGGAAGAAATTGTCTTTACAAACTATGATGTTGAGCAAATCAAAAAAATCCTGGAAGAGAGAATCAATGAGGCATTTATTGAAGATTCTGTAGAAGCCCCAGCCTTGAACCTATGTGCCGCACTTGCAGGCGGGGAGCATGGAGATGCACGTAGGGCAATTGACCTAATTCGTGTGGCTGGAGAAATTGCTGAAAGACAACAATCTGAGAAAGTTACAATTGACCACGTTAGAGAAGCATCTCAAAAAATTGAGGAAAACAAAGAAGTCACCTCACTCAAATCATACCCCTTACATGAAAAATTAATAATCCTAGCAATAATGAAGGCCAACGGTTCATCCACTGGAGAAATTTACTCTTCATACAAAAATCTCTGCAAGGCAGTTGGCAGAGATGAATTAACCCAAAGAAGAATTACACAAATGTTAAGTGAAATCGAACTTTCGGGAATAATTTCAGGAAGACTAGTTCATCAAGGAATTCATGGTAGAACAAAAAAATTCAAACTAACAATATCATCTGAAACCGTAAAGAATACCTTCAAAGATGATCTAACTTTGCAAGATATTGTCTGAATTTGAATTATAATTCTCATGGAAAACCTTGAAAGTCTTCAAATTCACCATAATAGCGATTCCTGGATTTGGCACCATTCCAACACTTGCCTGAAAAGGAGTTTGTTTTTGCCATGAACCAGAGTTTACCAATAAAATTCCCTTGTACATATCTAATTGAGCTCTATGAACATGACCTACATGGAAAATATCTGGAATATCCTCTATTACCATCAAATCCTGCATTTCAGGAGCAATTGGAGTCTGACTGCCATAAATTGGGCTAAGATGTCTTGCACGGAGCAAATGCTTCATTACATTTGCAGGTTTGTCATAACTTAGACCAGGTGTAGTCTTTACAATATCATCAATACTTTGTCCATGAAACATCATTACCTTAACACCATTAAGAGAAACCACTGCTGGATTTCCAACCATTACTACATTTTCTCTCTCCCACAAACTTGAATTGTATTTTCTAGGAATTGCTGGTTGCGGGAGTGCTCTTCTTCCAGGATCGTGGTTACCAGGCATTATGATGACTTTGACATTTTTAGGGATTTTTTCAATCAAATCTTCTGTCTTTTTCAATTGTTCCTCTATGGTCTGACAAACCAACTCTTTATCCTGGTTAGGATATATCCCAACTCCATCTACAACATCACCTCCAATCAAAACAAAACGAATTTTCTTAGCAACAGGATCTGGACTAGATAACCAAGAAACGAATTCCGCAAACTCTTCTTCCATGAAATATTTACTTCCAATATGAAGATCAGAAAGAAAGACAGCAAAAGCTTCATTATCAGATTTGTTTGTAGCCTGATCTGGAATATCAGGCAAAATCAAATCCTTTACGACATAACCCGAATTCTTCCCTAAACTTACTCTTGCCATTACAAATTGATCTGAGAGAAGTGTGCCTGCGTATTTTTGTAATTCATTATCAAAAACTATGCCCTCAAATGAGCCTGAAGGATCCTCAAGAACCAACTTTGTGATATTTCTTTCAGAATTTCTTACAGTAACTAATCCACACACATACATGTCATCTTCTGACTTTACAGATTTTACAGATGCAATGGATTTGAGCATTCTAGACTCAGGCCTATCTGAGATAATTCGTTTAAGTTTGTTAAAACGACTGGAAAATAATGCATTGTAGCCTTTTACTCCCTCACCAGTAGTTATTTTACTGGTTGGATCAAATAACACCTTTACTTCATTTTGAATTGAAGGATCTTCTTTAATCCCAAGATAAGTTTCCAAATCATCTTGGTTAATCTGGAACATTTTTTGTTTTGTTTTCTCTCTTACTATTTCCTTGATAATTTTCTCTAATTTTTTAACATCTACATTTTCTAGAATTTTAAATGCATCTGGATGAATTTGAAAGCCTTTGTTTAATGCATAGTTTAATGCATATGTGACCTCCTTTTTCATATCAAAAAATGTGATGTGGTTTAATTAAATCTGCGCCTGACACCCAACCCTCAAATATTGTTTGTAGTGAATGTAAATGTGAACAAACAGAGAATAGCCTTATTCTTTATTTTCGTAGGAATTTTTGCTGCTACCTATCAAATTGGTTCAATGACTACTGTCAATGAGGAAGAAGCTAGAATCTTCATGGAAGAATTTGAAGAATTAGTAGTGGATATTGATGGATTTGGAATTTTCACTCACAATACTTCAATTGCACTACCCATGTTTATCCCAGGTTTTGGTATTGCATGGGGTTTGTTTTCAGCCTGGTCAACAGGTTTTGCATTTGCAGCTATTGTAACAACTGCCCCAATTTTAGGCGAAGTTCCTCCTTTAGCAATTCTATTCTTATCCCCCTTTGGATTAATGGAACTTACTGCTTATGCTTTAGGAATTTCTAGAAGTTTTATTTTGATTCGTGCAGTAAGCAAAAAAATCTCTCTAATCCCTTTCATCAAACCAACTGCCATTGAGGTTGGAATTGTTGTAGGATTACTTTTGGCTGGTGGGTATCTTGAGTTCTATATGATAGAAATGGCTCAAGAAGAAGGGTTAGAGTTTCCAGGCTTCTAATTGAAGTCTATCTGTGTATTTGCCTATTGAGTCTAAAATTATTTAGTAGCAAATTATAAACCAAATCAAAAGAGAAACATATCGTGAAGTTACCAATTACCCTTGCAGCATTATTTGTAATTTCTTCTGGATTTTACTTTACAGAATCTTTTGCTGAAATTTCTGAAAATCAAGCATTTCTTTTAGAAGGTTCAGGCTTTGCGGTTACTGAAGAAATAATCAAAATCTCAGAAATTGATCTAGGTTTATCTTCTCAACAACAACGTGGAAGTACAATAAATTTTCTAACTGAAGATGGATTTGTGACATTAAATGATGAAGAATTCGTCATTTCAGAATTGGAAGGGAAATTTTTGCGTGAAGGAAGATATATCAGAATTAATGGAAATGTTGAAAGCTTAACTGGACAAGACACTACAATAAGCTTCTTTGGAAGATTAGTTGAAGAAAGTAAAGATGCTGCAGTCTATGGTTTTACAGGCAGAATTACAACAACTGATGATACATACAAAGTCATCTATACTACAAAACTATCCACCTTATCAAAAATTGATTCTACTCCAACAACTACTGAAACATCAGATAATCTCACCATTCAAATTCTTAGAGGTGCATCAACACAAGGATTGGTGGACAGTTACATTGATGCAAGCTCTATTAGAGATCAAGCAATTGCAACTCAAAATCCAAATGATCCTTTACGCCTCAGATATTTTTCTGATGACAGAATATCCGTTGAACCTGGCACAACAATTACAATTGTAAATAACGATGTAGTTTCACATAGCATTCTAAGTGGAAAAGAAAACTACGGTGATCGTCATAATCCATTTACCGACGATGGTAGAATCTCAACTGATCCAATAGAACCAGGGAAATCAATTGATATTACATTTAATGATGCAGGATTCTACAGACTTTATGATCCTGATTATCCATGGATGAAAATTGTAGCCTATGTGTTTCCAAATATTGATAGTTTAATTTTTGGTGAAGGCCAAAATTTGGGAAACTAATTTTCCCATTGCCATCTATAATTCATGTAAGAGTCTAAACTTGATTGATTAAACACCATTACTGATAAATCAGAAAATTCTTTTCCTTCCAAATCTTTTACAGTTCCTTCAAAACTTGTTTCATTCTCTGTAGTGATAGCCTCAAAAACATGTACTTTCATTTTTGATGTGTCAAAACCATGTTTTCTTAGATAAACTGCAATCTCTGAAGGCATAAAGTGCTTATCTGGTTGTTTTGGCCATGGTCTTGGAACTAAAACCACACTAAAACCATCTATCAATGCTTTTAGCAATTCTAGTTTCTTATCTTCAATAGGAGTTGTTACATGCATTGTAATTACTTTGGATTTATCTAAAGGAACTTTTGCCTTTGATGCTGCAACTTGAATTGAACTAATTCCAGAAACGATTTCTACCTCTCCAAAAATTTCTATCAGTCTATCAACGACCTCAGATTCAGAGAAATTTACATCACCAGTAAATGGAATAACTAATGTTCTATCTCCTAACTCAGGAAGAATTTTCTGGTATGACTCTTCCTGATCATTCATTGTTATCTCATAGACTTCCTTTCCTTCAATTAATTCCTCAATTGTTTTGAGTGTGTATTTGTAACCAATTACAACATCACAATTAAGAATTATCTCCTTTACAATTTCTGTAACATATTTTGGAGATCCTGGACCTACACCAACAGCGAAAACTTTACCCAATTTTATTTCGTAAATTTCTGTCTGTCTTTAATGTATTGCACAAAGGGTTCCCAATCTACCTTCATGTATTTCATTGGCTCCTTTGCAGGATATTTTACCCAATCTTGTACTACTGAATATTGAAATTTTTCTTTTTTGCCATTTTTTTCATATTCTAAAAATAAAACACTACCCCAAGGTTTCTCCTCAAAACTAATACTGTCAATATCATCAAATCCTAACTCTAAATTTCTCTCATCTTCAACATCATCCATCAAATCCTCTTCATTGTATCCATCATGACGAATCATCGTATTTTTTGATTTGATAAAATTAATCACTTGTCTTTGCGTAATTGCTTTCCACCAATTCATCTTAGCTTCAGTTTTATGAATGAACATCAAATGCTTGTCAGTCAAAACCAACATTCCTTCTTTTCCACCTATTGAAAGAAATTTTTTTCCTTCTCTCCATACTGAAACTACATGTGCCTGAATTTGCTCATCAGGTTGCATATCGGTTGATTTATCTGACTTTGTTAAAAACTAATACAATTGGCTTTTAAGTAAGCCATTTTGAAAAAAACAGTGAAAAAATTATTTTTAATTATGACAATTTCATTAATTTCTTTAAGTTTAGGAAATCAAGCCTTTGCACAATCTGAAAAATTGGTTGTTCTAGAAACAAATCTTGGAACAATAGTTATTGAATTCTTTCCAGAAGATGCACCAAACCATGTTGAGAATTTTATTAGTTTAACTGAATCTGGATTTTATGATGGAACAATTTTTCATAGAATAATTCCAGGATTTATGATTCAGGGCGGTGATCCTAACACAATTGATGGTGATCAAAGCACTTGGGGAATCGGTGGTCCTGAAGAAAGAGTAAATGCTGAATTTAATACAATTAAACATAATCGAGGAATTGTTTCTATGGCAAGATCAGCTGATCCTGACAGCGGCGGTTCTCAATTTTTCATTGTACATCAAAACTCTAACTTCCTTGATGAACAATATTCTGTATTTGGTAGAATTGTAACTGATGAAAGTTTTGAAACGCTTGATAAAATTACTGCAGTAGAGACTGGACCTAGAGATATTCCAATTGAAACCGAACAAGTAAAAATTGTAAAAGCTTCTGTAGTAGATCGCTCAGATGTATCAAATCTATTGAATCTGCCAGAACCTGAACGTACACTTACAATAACTGAGGAACAAATGGATGATCAGAAATTTGAAAGCACAAAACATGAGGTGATTTTAACTGCCCCTGCTGGATGGCTTTTACAAGAACCTGACGAAAAACAAGAAAATTCCCCTGATATTCTAATGGTTGGACCACTAGTAGGTTCGATGAATCCCTTCATTTCTTTTACAGCTACACAAACTAATGACAGATCATTTGATGACTTTATTTTTGATAAAAATATGGATATCAAACCAATGGTAGATTCTGGAAATCTAAAAATTCTCTTACAAAAAAAGACTACAATTAATGGAAATCAAGCTTATGAAACCAATGCTCAAGGAATCTATAATATAAACGGCGAAAATCTTAATGTAAAATTCAAAGAAGTTGCTATCTACACATCTGAAAAAATTTACACTTTATCATATGCAAATGAAATATCCCAATTTGATTCTCAACTTCCAAAATTCGAAGAAACTTTGAACACCTTTGAGATGTTGTCCGAAGACTCTAACAATACTATTACTACTGAAGAAGGAGGTGGTTGTCTAATTGCTACTGCAACTTTTGGTTCTGAGCTTGCACCCCAAGTTCAACAATTAAGAGAATTGCGAGATAACACAATCTTAGCAACAAATTCAGGTTCTGCATTTATGAGTGGATTCAACCAACTATACTACTCATTTTCACCAACAATTGCTGATTTAGAGCGTGAACATCCTGTTTTCAAGGAATTTGTTAAACTTTCAATAACTCCAATGTTAGCATCTCTTTCTATCTTGAATCATGTCGATATTGATTCAGAACAAGAAATGCTATCCTATGGTATTGGAATCATCATGATGAATCTTGGAATGTATTTTGCAGCACCAGCAATAATCATCTATAAAATTAGAAAATTATAACCAGTAATTTCAAAATTATTTCAAATTACCAAACGTCGTCTACTTCATCAAGAACCTTGTATTCTTTCTCTGGTTCACGTCTCATGAATTTGAGTCTTGAAATATCTCTATCAAAAATCACATCAGCTGCCCAATCAAGAAATACTCTAAATCGTTTATCCCATGTTGGAATTTTTGACAAGTAGACATTTCTCCAAAGAATCCATGCAAAAATTCCATGAATATTCATTCCTAAAAATGAGGCAATTCCAGTTCTTTTTCCAATTATTGCCATTTGACCTTTTGATTCATAAACAAATTTTGATTTTTCTTTATTTCTAATCAACGCATGTAGATTTTTTGCAGCAATCTTTGCTTGAGCTTCAGCAATTTGAGCAGTAGGTGCAAAAGGTCTTTGAGTACTAGGATCTAAGAATAATGCACAATCTCCAATTGCAAAAACTCCTGGAAAATCAACTACTTCTAGATTATCATTGACAATGATTTTTCCTTTATCAGTTTTGAAAAGTGATCTTTTGATTGTATTTACTGGTGTTACTCCTGCTGTCCATATTACTGTCTTTGATTGAATTGAGTCAACCATTGTCTCATCAATTTCGTCTTTTTTGACATCCAATCTCTTTGTCATGACTTCATCTCCGTCAAAACTTGTAACAGCTGTCTGTAATCTAATATCAATTCCATGTTCAGTTAGTTTCTCTTGTGCAAATTTAGCAAGACTTTCTGTAAAACCAGGCAGAATATTTGGAAGTGCTTCTAAAACAATTACTTTGATGTCTTCTCTTGAAATATTTGGATAGTATTTTCTAACATCTAAAAGAAGATCCATAATTTCACCAGCAGTTTCTATTCCTGCAAAACCACCACCTACAACAACAAATGTCAGAAGGCTCTGT
The DNA here is from genome assembly GCA_028279625.1 of Candidatus Nitrosopumilus sp. GTDB lineage: Archaea > Thermoproteota > Nitrososphaeria > Nitrososphaerales > Nitrosopumilaceae > Nitrosopumilus. Next base: position 10,166 of record JANQNM010000011.1, read on the forward strand.
TTTAGTATTGGATTTGTCTCATTTTCAGCTTGCTCTAACATATCGATAATTCTATTTCTTACCATTACTGCGTCATTAAGTGTCTTCATTTGGTAAGCATTCTTTTCGAGATCACTCATACCAAAGAAGTTGGTCTCACTACCTAATGCAACTACTAGAAAATCATAATGAAGAGAAACTCCTCTCTTGTTACCACTACCCCATAAATTTACAATTTTTCCATAGGGATCAATATTCTTGACTCTACCCTCGTAGAAAATTGCTTTTTTTGTTATAGTTCGAATTGGCATAACAATATGTCTAGTTTCAATCATTCCAGATGCCACCTGAGGAAGCATAGGAGTAAACAACAAGAAATTATCCTCACTAACCAAAACTATCTCGATTTCAGAATCATCTTTGAAAAGATCCTCTAAATGCCTAGTACATTCTAAACCTGCAAAACCCCCGCCTAAAACGACAATTTTCCTCTTATTTCGAGCCATTTACGGTACCCACAAAAATACTGAATATATCCTATGAGATTAATTTCGCGTCTGGAAGGGAAAATTCTAGGCTCTCATGATATCTGAATGTAGGATATCATATGCCCTTGAGGCATCTTTTTCATTCAGAATTATGATGATATTATCTTGGCTGAAAAATGCATTCACTAATTCAATTCCATTTTCATGCAAAACTTCTGCCACATAAGAAACCACATCTGATTGGTTCTGGGAATTTGGAATTGAGATTCTAATCTTAGCAAGACCTGTACTAAACATATCGTCTTTAGTTGAGACATTATTGAAAATCTGTCTAATGTCATCCATATCTTCAGCCAAGAATCTAAATGAATCTGACAGTCTGAAGAATTCATAATTATTAGTAACTTTTGAGAATTTATCTAGAATTGTCATAGGATCTAATTCATTAGAATCTTTTACTGAAAATTTGATATCCATTATCCCATCGGTTAGATTCAATCTAGCATTTTTCAAAACTGATTCTTCTCTTACTTCCTCTTTACTCTCAAATGAATCTGCATATCTTTTGATTGCAACAACAACCGTATTGAGATTTACAGAGTTTCCAAGAATCTTTTCAATCTCTGGTTGAATCTTTACAGCCAAAGCTGTATAGTTGATCAAATCCATCTTCATACAATCATAGATTGAACGATTTCGAGTGATTATCTCCCTGACCACTTCAGGCACAGATATGCTTGAAACCCTCATCAAGATTATTATATTATGTCAGTTATAATAGCATTATGTAAGATATCAAGGAAATTACAATAATCTTTATATAATGTAATATATATTACATTATATAGGTGAATATGACATATGTTCTTTGATAGTGAATTTGATAGAATTTTCAAAAGAATGTCAAACTCTTTTTTCAACTTAGATGACATTTTTGAGGAATTCAAAGAGAATGGTTCCAACTCTGGTCCATATTATTACGGTTATACTATGACCGTTGGCCCAGATGGTAAACCAGTTGTAAAGGAGTATGGAAACGTCAAACCAGGCCTTCTTCCAACTTCTGATACAAGAGAACCAATTGTTGACACAATTGTTGACGAAAAAGAAAAGGTTGTAAAACTCATAGCTGAGATGCCAGGAGTTGAAAAATCTGATGTCAAAATTGTTGTTGATAACAAAACTGTAGATGTTTCTGCAGAACATGGTGAGAAAAAATACCATGCAAAAGTTCCAGTAAAACACAAGGTAGATGAGGACTCTGTAAAGGCCTCTTACAAAAACGGAATTTTACAAGTAGTTTTCAAACTAGCTGAGGAAAAACCTACAGGCAAAACAGTGGAGGTTGAATAAACCCCCCATTTTTTGAGGTGAAAAAAATGAGTGAAATTATTTTAAAAATAGATGAAATCCCACAACAACATGTTGGTAGAGGAAGAGCCATAGTTGATCCAAAAATTATTGAGGATCAAA
>JANQNM010000020.1 GCA_028279625.1 Candidatus Nitrosopumilus sp.
GCTTGGGGCGCCACAGGAGTCAGAAACACTGGTGATAAGGTAGTTGCCGTTGACAAAATCAATGTCAGAGGTACAGATATTCCATTTGGACAATGGTATCCTGATACAACTGTCACAACAACAGCCTTCCAGCAGGCATTAAATCATACAGGATGGGTTGATATTGATAACGGTCCAGCTTTGGTAAAATACCACAGTTGTGCCCTCAACAATGAATACCTGTGTATTGATCTTGATGCATCAGGTACACTTGGTGATGCAGATGAAATAGCAGCAAATGCTGCATCAGGTCCAGTATCCCTTGATCCAGGACAATCAGCCATTATTTACTTCAAACTAAACAATGGTACTGTAACTTCACTTGACTCTGGTGTATCTACAACTGTCAGTGTCTTTGCAGGTAGTGCAGGCGGTCCACAAAGCGTAACCGTAGTCGGAAAATCCTAGGCAAGAGGATTTTTTTTAAACTTGCCAACAACCTTTTTCAAAATTCAATTCTAGAGCATTAGAGTGTAATATGATGTTTCATACTGTTCAATATATCCAAAAAATCAAAAATATAGAACGAACGTTATGGGTAAAAAGAAAGAAGAGCAAGGGTTAGAGACATTTCTTAAAAGTGAATTTCTAAGTGAATTAAAAAATGAAACACCAAAAGGTGTAAAATTAATTGAGAAATACCCGCTTAAAGCACCATTTTGCTATGCAACAATTATTCAGAATCCTGAAACAGGAAATTTATCATATCAAGTGGATGAAACAAAATTAAATCAATCTGAACAAATAATCTATAATCAATTATATCGATTAATTGAAGAAAATCTAGATTCTCCTGAAAATATAGAGAAAGATTTCGGATTTCTTTCTTTTGTAAATAAAATTCTAAAAGAAAATGAAAAATTATTTCAGGAGCATCCTCTTGCAAGTATTGAAAAAGTAAAATATTATCTTGAAAGAGATATCGATGGATTTGGGATTATTGACCCCATAATGCAAGATCCAAATATTGAAGACGTTAGTTGTAGTGGAATCAACACACCAATTTATGTTTGGCATAGAAAATATGACAGTATTCCTTGCAACATTTCATTTGAAGATGAGAGATTAAATTCATTTGTATCAAGAATAGTTTTCAAAGCAGGAAAACACATCAGTTCTGCATATCCAATTTCAGATTTAGCATTACAAGGAAATCACAGAATTTCTGTATTATATCAAAAAGAGGTTACTCCCAAAGGAACAAGTTTTACAATCAGAAAATTTAAGCAAGATCCATATTCTGTAGTTGATTTAATTTCATTTGGAACAATTAGTGTAGATATTGCTGCATATCTATGGATGTTGATGGAAGCAAAAATGTCAATTATGGTTATTGGATCTACAGGTAGTGGTAAAACTACAATTCTTAATGCAATTACAGGTTTGGTTGATCCAGATTACAAAATCTTTTCAGTTGAAGATGTAGCAGAAATTAATATCAAGCATGAAAATTGGTTTAGTTTAGTATCTAGAGTAGGATTTGGAAATAGCGGAGAAGGAGAAATTGGATTGTATGATCTTATCAAATCAGGAGTTAGACACAGACCAGACTATATCGTAGTAGGTGAAATTAGAGGTTCTGAAGCATATGTAATGTTTCAGGCAATGGCAACAGGACATGGAGGATTATGTACTATGCACGCAGATAGTTTAGAATCGGCTAGTAAAAGACTTCAACAAAAACCAATGGATATTCCACCATCATATATGGCATTGATGAATTGTGCAATTGTTATTAGAAGAGTTAAAGGTCAAGATGGGAAAAGTACCAGAAGAGCAATCTCAGTTCAAGAAATCAAATCTGCAGATCAATATCATAATGCTTTCAAATGGGATCCTAAATCAGACTTTTTTAATCCTCAATTAACAGACAGTGAGTTGTTCCAACGAATTTCAGAACAAACTGGAAGAGATTTTGATGAAATATTGGAAGAGTATGAGAAAAGAAAAATAATTTTGAAATGGTTAGTACAAAGAGGAATCAGAAGTTATGATAAAGTTGCTCAAACTATAGGAAACTATTACAGAGACTCTGAATCATTGTTAAAAAAAATTGAATATGGTGTTTAGACCATGTCATTTATCAAAAAACATGAATTAGAAGACAAGAAGAAAAAAGCAAATAAAAAACTAGAAGGAGAATTGCCATTTTTTATGACAATTGTGACATTATTAGCTACAAGTGGTTTTGGACCTTACACAATTTTTACAAAAATCAGAGATTTAGAATTATTACCAAATGTTAGGATAGAATCACTGAAAATTTTAAAAAAAATTGACATTTTAGGAAAAGACCCATTAGTCGTTATGGCTGAAACAAAAGAAAAAGGGGCATCTAATTTTGGAGAATTTTTGAGTGGTTGGGTTTCAGCCATTCAAAGTGGAGGTGATGTTGTAAACTATCTTAAAGAGAAAATGAACAGTGGGTTTGAAATTTACGAAGCACAACAAGAAGAACTTGCAAAAAAAGTAGAGACATTAATTGAAACATATATGACGATGCAAATTGTCGTTCTTGCAGTATACATCATCATTACAGCAACATCAACAGGTGGAGTAGGAGAAGCACCAGGACCTGATGAAATAGATCCATTATACATGGTAATAATTATGCCGCCACTAGTTTCAGCATTTTTCTTGTTTTTAGCACATAAAGTTAACAAAACCAAGACTAAAGAATTAGATTGGAAAAAAATCCTAACATTTGGAATTCCAGGAATATTGGCAGCTGCAGCATTAAATCCTATGAGTGTTCTTCCAGATTACAACTTATACATACTTGGGGCAGCATTGATAGTTTCAGCTATATGGCCAGCTATGAAATTCAAAAACATGCACAAATTTTCATTAGACGCAGAATCTGCAACTGCACAAATTATGAGAGATGTTGCAGAAGCAAGAAAAGCAGGTTTAGGTCCTGAAAAATGTGTAATAAGAACTACGCAAAGAAAAGACTTTGGAGCATTTAATCCTGTAGCCAATGGCATAGCTAACAAGTTAAAATGGGGAATTAGTTTGGATGATATTTACAATTTCCTTAAAAGTCAAACTACAGACTTTCGAATTTTAATTAACTTCAAGGTCTTATTTGAAATCATTTCTTCAGGAGGAGGAAACGTTTACACTCTCAATACATTGGCAGGCGTTGCTGAAAAAATGAGAAATATTGAGAAAACAAAGAGAGAAAAACTAAAACCATATGTCATGGTAGGTTTTATGTTAATTGCAATTACAGGATTTACCACACTGCTTGTCATTGAATCACTGACTAGTTTAGGAGCAGATCTTGAGACTAATGAAGATAAAAGAAATCAATTAGAAGTAGATGCAAAATCTAGGTTTGAATTGTTAGGAGTTGCTATTTTAGTCCAATCTTGGATTGCAGGACTATTTTTAGGTAAAATAACAACGGGGTCATATTCAGGAGGGTTCATGTATTCAATTTTCCTCGAAATTGTTGCACTCTCAGCAATAATTGTGATTCAATTAAAGATATTCAGTGTTTCAGCAATCTTCGGCTAGCTGTATGTATGACAATGTTTCATACTGTTCAATATATCAAAATCTGACAGATTTATCACATATTGAAAGCAGTAATACCAATTTTATGCCTATTGTCAGTAGCATTTGTAATTCCAGTTCAGGCTCAAACAACATCAGAATTTGGATTTCAAATACATCCTGAAAAATTACTTGAAAATACTGAGGGAATCATACAAGTGTTTGTAACATCTAATGAATTAATGGTTCCAAAGCAAATTGACAATCTACAAGCAATAAGTTCAGATAATGAAATTATTGAAATTTTAGATATTGTTGATGGTAATGATCAATTTTCAAAAAATGTTTTAGTCAAAGCAAAAAAACCAGGAATAACTAGTATTGCATTAGCAGCTCCTGGTTTCTCATCAAAAGAAATTTCGATTGAAGTTTCCAATAACAATAATCACCCAACACAAATTTTAATGAAAACAACTCCTGAAAAATTCCCAATTGATGGACCAAAATTTGGATATGTAGCTATAGAATTGGCAACAACTGGAGGACTTCCAACAATTGCACCAGAAGACATATCAATATCTTTAGAAACACCAAACAACGACGTAATTAAGTTAAAAAATAGTGAAGTAGTAATTTCCAAAGGAGAATATTATGTTCTCACAGAATTTGAAATTATTGGAACAGGAGATGCAATAATTTTTGCTGAGACTGAGGGGATGAATAAAATCAGCAGTATTGTAAATGTGTTAGAAGCCACAAAACCATTGCAATTACAGTTGTATGTTTATCCAAAATATTTTAACAGTTATAGTGCAACAACAGGATATGCTATTGTTCAACTAATTGATGGTGAAGGAGTCCCAGTTTTAGCAGAAGAAAATATTGAAATAAATTTAGAAGTTGAAAATCCCGATATTTCAATAAATACAAGTCATGATTTTGAAGAAATAACATTTGAAAAGAAAAAACTGGTTATAGAAAAAGACAGTTATTCAGATTACACAAAATTTACTCCAAGACCTAACTTAGGAGAATTTACAGACCAAGCAGAACAATCTTACAACATGTTTATCTCAACTGATGATTTTCTTACCAAAGGAGATAGTTTTACAATTTTACATGATGAGATTGGGGCACTAGAAGGAGAGGGGCCTTCAGTTACTGAAGTACTGCCATTTTTGACATCAGGAAAACAAGAGATAATAGCAGTAACATACTATGAAACAGAAATTGAAGTATCTAGACAAACAGGTGGAAGTACTCAAGGAACTACTAATCGAGAACTTGTCTCAGTAACAGTGCCTGTCAAAGCTAAAGAAAATCATGAAATTAACATTTCGTCATCAGAAATAGATACGGTAAATCCAATTAACCCAATAATGCAAAAAGGTGAAAGTGCAGTAGTAGTATTTGGTCAAACAGGTACTGTAGCACCAGAGGAAACAATGGAATTATACATTACAGACAATGAAGGAGTTAAAACAGAACAAGCAAATCCAATTGGTCCAGTTGAAAATGATATTGAATTAATTGTAGAACCATTAATTCCAATGATTTTAGCTGAAAAAGAATTTCCAACTATCGCATTTTTAGAAGATGGAAGTGCAGATGAAGCGGAAGAAGTTGAAACAACAACTGAGGATGATGAGGATGAAGATCCCAGATTAGGAGCAACACCATTTATTGATGATGCAATATTGACATTTTCAGCTAATGAATTTGTAGATACAGATTCAGAAACTATTACAAAAAATCAACCTTATGCAGTGATGTCAATGGTATCAAAAGAATTAGGGACTTCAAAATTATCATTTCAAATGAGTGGATTTGATGGAGAAACAGACATTGTAAGTCACACCACAGATCCATCAGAGATGTTTTTATCATATCCAAAAAACATTTTGTCAAATTCAAAAACATCAGCTACAGTACAATTGTTGGATTCGATAGGTAACCCAGTATATTCTAAAGAAGATATGAAAATCAAACTTGTATCAAATAATGAAGAAGTAGTGAAGATTCCAAACGAAATCATAATTGAAAAGGGAGAATATTTTACAACATTTGAACTTGAAGCTATTAATGAAGGGAAAATAGAACTTGCATTACTTTCTGAGAATTTTGATTTGTCAAAATATGATATCAATGTAGTTGATGTTAGCCCTATTTTAACACTAGATCTGGGAGGAACAATGAATTATAATGAAAGAATTGAGGCCAAATTGTCAGTGTCAATCCCCGAAATCACTACCTCATTAAGTGGTTTTGAAGTAGAATGGTTAGTAGATGGTGGAGAAGTAAGACAATTTGACGAGGTTACCAATGCAGATGGAATTGCAATAATGAATGTAATTGCAAATGATAAAGAACAAGTCAAGATAACAGTATTGGTTTCAGGAAATGGATTAAGTTCATCTGAATTGTCAAAAACAGCAACCATTCTAAACATGCCAATAGCAGAAGTAATTGAAGATAGTAATGAAGAACAAGTTGTTGAACAAGTATTGCCAATGGATACTAATACATTAATTTTTATCATCATACCAGTAGCAGTTGGAGGAACAATATTTTTCCTTAAAAGAACAGATAGATTATACACAATAACAGAAAAAATTCCTATCGGAGACAAAATTGAAGAAATAAAAGAAAAGATTTCAGATATACGTGACCGATAAAAAAGGAGAATTTTTCAAAGTTTTCAAAAATAAGTTGAGTATGAATTGATTGAAGAATTAACAACTTATGAAATTACAGGGATAGGGATAGCACTTGTAATGTTAGTGGTTGGTTCAATAATTGATGTTTGGAAAAGAGAAATTCATGATTATTTTTGGATTGGTTTTGGAAGTATAGGATTTTTAACAATTTTCATCAGTTCTGATATATTTTCAAATTTGTTAATGATTGGGTTTGCATTAATTGTAGCACCATTTGTGATTTTATTGTGGAGATTAGGCTTATTTGGAGGAGCTGATGCATTTGCATTAATTGCTTTAGCAGTTATTGCTCCAATGGCAACAATAAATGACAGTTTTGTAACTCCATTTACAACACTATCTAATGCAGCAATACTTTTCATAATTCCATTTTGTATCAATTTGATCAGAAATTTGATTGCAAAGATAAAGGGTGAAAATATTTTTGAAGGATTTGAAGAAACATCAACAAAAAAAATTGCTGCCATGTTGTTAGGCTACAAGGCTAAAAATCCCAAATTTGGATTCTCAATAGAAAAAACTGTTCAAGGAAAGAAAAAATTAGATTTAGCCTTGCATCATGCAGAAAATCAAGAATTTTGTACAGAGCCAAATACTTGGATTACACCAGGCGTACCATACTTGCTATTAATCACAGGAGGTTTTGTAATCCAATTGTTCTTTGGAGATATTTTGATTAGTGGTTTTTTAGGCATGTAAAAATCCAGAATATTCAATCTGTAATTTCTAATAACATACACCCTCTTATGTCATAATTGGATGTAACAATTCCAAATGACAATAACTGAGGCTGTAGAAGAAGGAATGTTTCAAAGTGAAAATCCGATCAATGAATTAAACCGAATGTTGGTTAGGTATGATTTAACGCCAAACCAAGCCAAAGTATACCTGTTTCTAAGTAAAATTGGGATTAAAACAGCTTCAGAAATTTCAAAAGCTCTCAAAATTCCTAGAACCGAAACTTATCATCTCTTGTCAACACTGCAACAAAAAGGGATAATTTTTTCAGTATTTGGAAAGCCAACTAAATTTAATGCCGTTGGAATTGAAGAATCATTAGAAATTCTAGTAAACAACGAAAAAAATCGAGTCAGTGAACTTGATGCAGGAAAAGAAAGTCTTGTAAAATTATGGAACATAATCCCAAAATATGGAGAAGATGAAAATGAAGATCAGAATAATAAATTTCAATCACTCCAAGGCAGAAATTCAATTTTAGTTAAATTAGAACAAATGATTAAAGAATCAAAAGAAAACATCCTTGTCTTAGGAACTGAGGCAGACTTTAAGAGATTCTATTTTACTGAATTCACAGAATTGCTTAATAAAACAAAATCAGATCTTAAAATTTTAACAGATCATTCTCCTGACATGCCTCATATTTTTGAAAGTGTATCTTCCAAAAAAGTCAAAAAAATCGAAGACAAAAATAGAGAAGATTTCTGTTTTATCATCAAAGATGATAGTGAAGTAATTTTCTTTATAAGCAATAATCAAGTAAAAGATATGCTTGCAGTTTGGACAGATTCAAAAGCATTTGTCACAACTTTAAGATCATTGTTTAGTTTAATGTGGAAAAAATCACATCATATTGATGAAACAGATGCAGAATCTCTATTAGGTTCTGAAATTACATATGAACATAGATTAAGAGAAATCGAACAAGAAAAAATTATCCTAAACTACTTACAAGAAAATTTTCAAATATTAGATAAAGATGGAGATATTAAGAAATGAGCGATAAAAAAGGAAAACAACGTGAAGAAATGCAAAGTTTGAAGATCCTAATAATTGATGATAATGAACAAATCACAAAAATGCTTACAACATTTTTGGAACTAAAAGAGCACAAATGTACAATTGCCAATGATGGAAAAGAGGGGTTGGGGTTGATAAAAGAAAATGAGCATGATGTAGTTCTTTTAGATTTAGCCATGCCTGAATTTGACGGGTATGCAGTGATTAAAGACTTGGAAGAAAACAACTTGCTAAGAGAACGTAAAATTATTGTGTTTACAGCATCAACAATTACTCAAGAAGAATTAGACAGTCTAGTTCAGAGAGGAATTACATCTTATATTCTAAAGCCAATTGACATTGACAAGTTATTGTCAAAGATTGTTGAAACTGCAAATTCCTAAAACAAAAGGTGCATTAAATGGCTCCAATTAAACATACATTATTTCTAGTATCAGGAGTATCAAGTTTCATTATTTTCTATATGGGAATTGTAAATTATTTATCAGCAACGGACAAATCAAATGGAATGATTTTGTTGATATTTTCAATCCTAGTTGCGGCGGGTACTTTACTTTCCACAGTATACATTTCAAGAAGCATTACAAAACCAATAGAAAAACTAGCCCATAACATGAGAGAATTTTCTAAAACAAACAAACTATCAAAAAAGAATCCAATCAAGACCAATGTTCAAGAAATTTTTGAATTAAATGAAAATTTTGAGACAATGGGAGAACAAGTAGAACAAACAATTGAAGTTCAAAATGAATATGTAGAAAAGTTAAAAGAAATGGATAGAAAAAAATTAGAATTTTCATCTATGGTATCTCATGAATTAAAGACACCTTTAGTACCAATTTTGGGTTATGTACAAATGTTACAAAATAAAGATTTGCTTGGAGGATTAAACGAGAAACAAATGGAAGCAGTAGATGAAATTCATGCATCAACAGTGAAACTCCAAAGATTAGTTGGAGATATTTTAACTACGCAGAAATTAGATTTAGGAAAATTAGATTTTACAGTAGAAAAAATTAGCTTTGCAGAATTGTTCAATTCCATCATCAAAGAATTCACCCCAATCACAAATGAAAAAAATATCAATTTAGAATTACAGTTTGAGGGAGATATAGAGATACAAAGTGACAGTGATAGAATTAACCAAGTTTTTTCAAATTTGATCAAAAATGCAATCGATTTCGTGCCTAAGAATTCAGGAAAAATCACAATTGGAGCCACTGATAGTGACAAAAGTTTAGAATGTTTTGTTCAAGATAACGGAGTAGGGATATCAGAAATTAATCAAAAAGACATATTCAAAAAATTCTATCAAATTGATACTTCTACCAGTAGAAAAAGAAGCGGTAGTGGTTTAGGATTAGCAATTTGTAAGGGAATCATAGAAGGTCTCGGAGGCAAAATTTGGGTAGAAAGTATTGAAGGTAAAGGAACAAAGTTTTATTTCACAATTCCAAAAAAAATTGTTAGATCTACAATCAAAAAAGACTCAAACTAAAAATCTAATTTTCTCATTTAACCTTTACGTAGAAAGAAACTAGATGAATACTACGCGTGCCTTATATCAAAAAATATCATTATGAATATCAATGAGTAAGAAAGGGTATGGGCCTTATTCATTTGGAATAATTTCATTAATACTACTAACAGTATCAACACCAACATTTGCAGAAGTAACTAGTCTTCAAACCAATTCAGAATCTTACTTTCAAGGAGATAAAATTGAATTCTCAGGAACTGTTCAAGAAGGGTCTACAGGGATAGTAACAATAGTGATTAGAGATTTTAATGAACAATTTGTTTTATTATCACAGGCAATAATTAATCCAGATTATACATTTTCTAAATCAGTAAAAATCGGAGAAGAATTTTCTTATCACGGAATACATAATTCAACAGGATTCATTCTTAATATGAGTAAAGGAGTTACAAACAGTTTTGGAGTTTCATTAAATGGAATACCAATTAATTTGAAAGAAAATATTGAAAGTAGTGAAATTGAACAAGATTTGATTCAATCAATTGATAATGAAGATTTAGAAAAGATATCAATAGATTTTGTCGATTCTACAAAAAACCCGAAATACTATGTTGATAGGTACTACAATGAGCCTGGATACAAGAGTTGGTTTGATAGAAACTATCCTGGAATTAGTATAGAAGAAGCAGTAGGATATGAAGAAACAGCAGATGAAATAACTTCAACTGTTCAAGAGATTATAGAAAAAGAAATAATTCCTGAAGCTCAAGCCTCATCTATTGCAATATCTGCAGAATCAGAAACAAATCCTGAAACAGGTCAAATTGTATTAGCAATAGCAGGATTAGGAATATTGTTTGGAGCAGTTTATGGAATAAAAAGAAAGGTTGATGATAATTCAAAACAGATCTCAATAAACACAGAAACAATAAGGAGGAAAATTATTCATCCATTAATGGGAGATAATCCTAAAGACATTCTTCAGACAAGACTAGCAAAAGGAGAAATAACAATTGAAGAATATGAAAAACTCAGATTAAAGTTAGGCTAATTTCTTAAAACCATAAACTTCTGCAACTTGTGAAAGTTTGGGAGTATGTTGTTTTATGTTTTCAAAGAATCTTTCAATCATTTGAATTCCTGCAACTACTTTTGGAGCATTACTTTTTACAAACTCTATTCTATCTGTACTAGTTTTTGGTTTATTTTCAATATAGTTTTCAAATACTTCAGCACCATTATAATCAACAAATGCAATTCTAGCACTAAAATCAGTTCTTTCCAATACCAAACTATCACCACCTACTATAGCAGTGTGGTATGGATGCTGAATTAATGATTCAGATAATTGTTGAGAAGTATTGATTTTTGCCTCTTGCAAGGCAGAAGAAAATCCATTAAAATCAGCTAGAAGATAAAATGTTGCTTCAGGTTTGGTAGCCTTTACTCCTTCAATAGAGGATAATGCATGATAAGTATAATCTCCCATAATGTGATGAATGTTTCGTGTAACTTCAAAATATTCATCCATTTCTCTACTAATTTCAAAACCAGCTACTGCAGCATGTTGAATTGGAGTAGATACTGCAGTGTATTCAGTTGCAAGGATTTTTTTGAATTGAGCTTTAAGATCCATTGCATGTTGAGGAAAAACAACATATCCAAGACGATATCCTCCAGCTGCATGAGATTTTGATAGTCCATTTGTTACAAATGTTCCTTCAGGGTAAATTTTCCCCATACTTACGAATTTTGAAAAATCATATGTTGTTTGAGCATAGATTTCATCAGAGATTACTGTAATGTTTAATTCTCTACATACATCTGCAATCTCTTCTAATTCAGACTCATCATATAATATTCCTGTAGGATTATGAGGATTGTTTAGAATCAGTATTTTTTGTCTATCTTGTAATCGTAATGCAAGACGTCGTAGATCATTTGGAGAAATTTTTTTGTTTGCTCGTGTTGGCAGCATATGAAAATTCTTTTTCAAAAATCTTATCTGAGGAAGATATCCCAACCATGCAGGAGTCGGTAAAATAACTGTCCCATGTAAAATCTCTAACAAATTGAAGATCAATTCCTTTGTTCCAGGACCTACATAGATTCTGTCAGGAGAGACGTCCATTCGAAAATAATATTTATTGTATTTTGAAATGGCATTTCTTAATTCAGGAATTCCTGAAACAGCAGCATATTCGCCTTTATTGGCATTTTTTATCAATGCTCCTTGAACTAGTCTAGGAACTGGAAATGGAGATTGTCCAAAAGCAAAACCATAGAATCCAAATCCACATTCAGGATGAGTGCAATTTGAGTGAAATTCTTGCAAAAAGGTGTTCAATTTTAGGTTCTCAGGCATCTCTATGTCTTCTACCTGCTGGTCAACTACGAATCTCAATGCCTAGTATTCGTCATTTTGATTATTACATAAAACGTGAACTAGAAAGTATCAAAAAGTTAGATAATGTTAACCAATTTCTGAGATTTCATCTAACACTAGAGGATTTTCCAAGGAAGATAAATCACCTAATTCCTTTCCCAATAGTTTGGATTTTAAGAGCCTTCTAAGGATTTTGCCAGTTCTTGTTTTCGGCAAATCAGTTAATTGAAAAACCAATTTTGGTCTTGCAACCTTTCCAATTTTTTCTGCAATAAAATCAGATACTTCTTTTTCTAAATTATTTTCAGTTTTTTCATCAGGAACATAAAATACAACTATAGCTTCACCAGTTATATCATCAGGTATTGCAATTGAAGCAGCATCTGAAATTTTTTTGTGAGAAATTACAGTATGTTCAATTTCGGCAGTGCTCATTCTATGACCAGAGACATTAATTACATCATCAGTTCTTCCACGCATATACCACAGGTTATCCTCGTCAACATAAACATAATCACCATGAAACCAAGTATTTTCAAACCTTGACCAATATGTTTCCAAAAATCTTTGATCATCATGTAATAAACTTCTAGTCATTGCAGGCCATGGAGATTTGATTACAAGATATCCATTTTTGTTTCTAACAGAATTTTGATTATCATCAACGATATCTAAATTCATTCCAGGTACAGGAATTCCAACAGTAGATGGTTTTAATTTCATACCCGGGAAAACAGATAGCATTGCACCACCAATTTCAGTTCCACCAGAAAGATTCATGATGGGGATTTTTTTATTGCCTACTTTTTCAAACAGCCACCACCAAGAATCTTCATCTAAAGGCTCGCCAGTAGTAGGAATATTTTTGATTTTATCCAATGAATATTTTTTCAAAGGTTCTTGATTATTTTTTTTAAACATTCTAGTTGCAGTTGGAGAAATTCCAAAAATAGTTGCATTGTAATCAGATAGAATTTTCCAAACTCTTTCAGAATTTGGATAGTCTAGTGCGCCATCATAAATAACTGAACTTGCCCCCATAATCAAAAGCCCATAAACATTCCATACGAGACCAGTAATCCAACCAATATCTGCAGGCCAAAATAACACGTCATTTTCGTGTGTATCAATCAGATATGCTGCCTGATGACCGGCAAATACTGAGAATCCACCATGAGTGTGAACCACTCCCTTTGGCTTGCCCGTGGTCCCTGAAGTATATAGAATAAACAAAGGATCTTCAGAATTCATAACTTCTGTATCACATGTAGAATTTTTGTTAGAAACTAGTTCATCATAGGAAATACTATTTTCAAAATTTGTATAGTCATCAATTTGTTTGTATTTTACAACAATTGTTTTTTCAACAGAAGTATCTTTGATTGCTTCTTTAATAGAATTTATTTGAGAAATGGGTTTTCCTTTTCTAAAAAAACCATCAGAAACTAAAAGAGCTTTTGCATTACAATCTTGTAATCGGACATGCAACGAATCAGTACTATACCCAGAAAAAATTACTGTTTGAACTGCACCTATTTTTGCTGCTGCAAAAATTGTTATAACTGCTTGTTCAATCATTGGTAGATAAATTGCAACAACATCACCTTTTTTGATACCAATTGATTTTAAGCCATTTGCAAGTTTTGATACTTTATCATCTAATTCAGAGTAAGATGTTTTAGAAGTAATTCCATCTTCTGAAATAAAATGATATGCAGTTTTGTTTGGATTTAATTTGGAGAATTTTTCAACAGATGATTTGTAGATATTTGTTTTTCCATCAACAAACCATTTTGACCACATTATGCCTTTTGAAGAATCAAAAACTTTTGAATATGGAGTGTCCCAGATTATACCAATATCTTCATCAACTGCATTCCAAAACCATACAGGATCATCAATTGCTTTTCTAGAAAGTTCTTCTAATGATGAGATGTTATGTTTTTTCATAAATTGAAAAATATTTGATTCATCAATTTGTTTTTGTGTTGGAACAAATTCAAAATTTGACAAGACTTAATTTTTAAATTCAAACAGTCTGTAAAAAGATTTTCAGATTATGAGATATTCAAACCTAACCTTCTAGCACAGGCAATTGCTGCCTTTCCATCATCTTCAGTAATTCCTGTTTTTAGAAATTGCTTAGACCATTTAGAACCTGTCATCATGGTCTTTTCTTGATAGTATTGTCGTAAAATCACGCCTATTTGTTCATCAAGTCTCTTTTTTGTAGCATCATTCATTCCTGCCTGAAGTATAGTTGCATCTGAAGATGCTAAAATTTTGATAAATTCAATATTTTCTAAAGAAAGATCAGATGCCAACTTCTTTTTTGAGCAAATCCAAAGTAAGTTTTGGATCTGCTTTACCTTTTGTTTTTTGCATAACTTTTCCAACAAGGAAATTTATTGTCTGAGGATTAGATTTTGCTTGTTCGACTGCTTGAGATTCTTCTGAAATTACTTCTTGAATAACTTTAATCAATTCTGATTCATCAGATACATTTCCAAGATCTAACTCAGAAATTATTTGAGATAATTCTTTTCCAGTCTTGACAATTTCATGTAATGCATTTTTGGCAGAGTTTCTAGATATTTTTCCTGATTGAATAGAATCAGCCAAATCTTTTAGATGAGATGAAGTAATTTTTGCGGATTCACGTTTCTCCCTAGTATCAACTAGTCCCATCAAATCAGTAGTAATGATATTTGCAATTTCTTTTGCATTAGACTCAGTATGAGATTCTTCAAACAGGTCAGAATAAAATTTGTCTGAAGACAACACATCTGCAACTTGAGACGGAATACCATATTTTGTAACGTAACGCTCTTTTTTGGAACTAATACTTTCAGGCATTTTTGATTTTAGTTCTTCATGAGTACTCTGATCAATTTTTACCCATGGAATGTCACCTTCTAGAAAATATCTATAATCTAATTCTTCTTCTTTTGAACGAGATGAAATTGTTATCTTTCTTTTGTCATCCCAGTGTCTTGTTTCTTGAACAATCGGAATATCTCTTGAATGCAAACTTTCTTGTCTTGTAATTTCAAAATGAACTGCTTTTTCTAAATCATGAAAAGAGTTGATGTTTTTGATTTCAACTTTGTTTCCACCTTCAATTGACACATTAGCATCAGCTCTCATTGCTCCTTCAAGACTAGGATCTGAGACTCCAAGATTTTCAAGCAAGTCAGATAAAATATTTAGAAATTCTCTTACCTGTTTTGGATTCTCAAAGTCAGGCTCTGTAACAATTTCAACAAGAGGTGTTCCTGCACGATTATAATCAACAAGAGTGATTTGATTTTTTGAAGAACTTCCTTCGTAAATCAGCCTGCCTGGATCCTCTTCAAGTTGGATTCTTGTGATTCGAATTTTCTTATCTCCAACCATAATAGAGCCAGAACTTCCAATGCTAGTATCACCATAGATGTTTAGTTGTGTAAGTTGGAAGTTTTTTGGCAAATCTGGGTAAAAGTAGTTTTTTCTAAAAAATGCAATTTTTTCAGGAGTTGAACAGTTTAATGCCATTGCAATCATTGTTGCTTTTTTTACTGCTTCTTGATTTAATCGAGGTAAACTTCCAGGAAGGCCCATACAAATAGGACAGATGTTTTCATTTATCTCAAATTCTCTATAGTTTGCCTTACATGGGCAAAATAACTTGCTTTCGATATTTGTTAACTGACAGTGAATCTCTAGACCCATCTTAGTCAAATCGGAACCTCCGGTAGTTTGACAGTTCCTTCAAGTGCATGGGCTGCTTGAAGCAGAGATTTGTCTTCCATAGAGTTTGCTAGAATTTGCATACCAATTGGCAATCCGTTTGAAACTGCAAAAGGAACAGAAATTGCAGGTTTGCCAGTAAGATTCGATGTTACAGTATTGATATCAACTAAAAATAATGCTATGGGGTCATCAATTTTTTCACCAATCTTAAATGGCAAGATGGGAACTGTTGGTGCAATCAAATAATCATAACCTTGCAGAACTTTGTTAATTTCTTCAGTTAGTTTTTGTTTTACTTTGAGTGCCTTGAGATAATATTTTCCAGCATGTCCTGCAGATGGAACAAACCCACCAAGAATCATTCTTCGAATAACCTCTGGTCCAAACTTTGTTCTTGCTTTTGAGATATAGGAATTAAACTCATATCCTTCAACAGGAAAATCATATCCATATAGTAAGTTGTCATATCTTGCAAGATTGCTTCCCGCCTCTGTTGCAGTTATTGTATAGTATGCAGCAACAGAATATTTTACCATATCAAGTGAGACATCTTCGCATGTAGCACCTAATCCTTCAAATTTTGAAATAGCATTTTTTGTTGCAGAAAGAACTGCAGGATCTGTCCCCTCTACAATCATTTCTTGAATAATACCAATTTTCTTTCCTTCTATTCCTGCATCAATTCCTGAAAGATAATCTTGGCCAGAATTATCAGTAGTAGTATCATCATTTGTATCCAAACCAGTCACAAGATTTAGCAAAAATGCAGTATCCTTGACAGTTTTTGTGATGGGTCCAATCTGCTCAATACTATTAGCGTAAGAAATTAAGCCATACCTGCTAATCAAACCATAAGTTGGTTTGTATCCTACCGCACCACAAAAACTTGCAGGATTTCTAACAGAACCACCAGTATCAGAACCAAGGGATGCAATGCATTCATGAGAAGCAACAGATACAGCACTTCCTCCAGAAGAGCCACCAGGAACATAATCTTGATTCCAGGGATTTTTGCTTGGGCCATATGCACTAAATTCAGTGGTAAGCCCCATTGCAAATTCATCAAGGTTTGCTTTTCCAACAAATACTGCATCTTCTTGTTTTAGTTTTGAAATTACTGTTGCATCATATGGTGAAATAAAATTTTCTAGCATCTTTGATGCACATGTAGTTTTAGAATTTTTAATACAAATATTGTCTTTAATAGATATGGGCATTCCATAACATGCGCCAACTTTTTCTCCAGATTTTATTTTCTTGTCTATTTGCCTTGCTTGGTCAACTGCATCAGAATTTACTTGAAGAAAAGCATGTAATTTGTCATCTATTTGACTGATTCTTTCAAGTGTCTTTGCAGTAAAGTCTTCAGCTGAAATGTTTCCATTTTGAACTTCTTGTACATATTCTAAGGCAGAAATTTTGAGATTCAATCACATCATCTTGGGGGCTCTGACATACTTTTCTTTATAGTGATTTAATTTCTCAATTAGTTTATCATCATATGCAATGTATTTGTCTTCACGTAACTTTGAAAGAGGAATATCTTGCATGGAAATTTCTTCATCATCAACTCCTGCAGAATCTAAAATGTCAAAATAATCAATCATAGCATGTACTTTGTCTACAAATTCTTTATGATCGTGAACATCAATTTTCATTAGTTTTGCAACTTGTTCAATCTCTTCTTCGCTAACCAAGCAATTCACCTATGGTGTTAATCTGTCAACATCTCTGGGATAAAATGTTACATCTCTAATGTTTTCAGTTCCAGTTAGTGCCATAATTAGTCTCTCAAGACCAATTCCACAGCCTGCGTGTGGAGGAACACCATAATCAAATGCGCCTAGATGGTATTCAAATGCATCAGTCTTCATGCCTTTGTTTTTCATTCTTTCAGCAAGTTCATCACGCTTTTCAATTCTTGTACTTCCAGAAGATAATTCCAAATCACCAAACATTAAATCAAAAGATTCAGAGATTTTTGGATTTGATTTACTTGCCTTTACATAGAATGGTTTTGGACCAAGTGGCCAGTCTTTGATAAAGTAAAATCCTTCTAGACCAATTTTTTTGAGATTTGAAGGATATAGATCATCTCCCCATTCAGTTTTTGCACCAGCTTTTTGCATTTTATCTACTAATTCATCATAAGAATATCTTGGAATAGATTCAGGAATTTCAGGAACATTAAATTCAGTATCAGAATTGTTTTTTACATATTCTTGAACCGTACTAATTGAAGCTTTAATGATTTCCTCGATTCTATTCATTACATCGTTGTAATCAACAAATGCTTCTTCAAGATCAATTGAGATTGCTTCAGCAAGATGTCGATTTGTTCTAGAAGGTTCTGCTCTAAAGATAGGTGCAATCTCAAAAACTTTCTCAAAACTCATTGTCAATTGCTCTTTATACAATTGAGGACTCTGTGCAAGAAATGCTTCTTTGTTGTAATAGAAAATTGGAAATAATGCAGCACCTCCCTCTGTTGCAGTAGCAATCATTTTTGGAGTGTTTATTTCAGTAAAATTTTGTTCATTAAAATAATCACGAACTGATTTTAAAACCAAACTTCTTGTATTGAATATGTGTTGCAGTACTTTACGACGAAGATCAATTGGACGGACTTCTAATCTTGTATCAATATTTTTTACAGTTTTTGCAACAGGCTCAAAAGGAGGGATTTTTTCAACTTCAGAAAAAACTCTTAATTCTGAAGGCACTATTTCAAATCCACTAGGAGCTTTTTCAGAAGATTTTACCTTTCCTACTATAGCTATTGAAGAGTGAGCTTTTAGTGACGAAATTTTTTCCCTTACATCATCAGGGCAATCTCCTTTTTTGGCCACTATAGAAATATCTCCATTTTTGTCACGAATTGTTGCAAAACTAATGTTTCCATGGCCTCTAATTGTCAAAACCCAGCCCATGATGGTAACATCAGCACCATCCATTTCAGGAGTAATTTCATTTGAATAATGGGATCTACGTAGAGTTCCTAATTCAGTTTCAATCATAATTTACATAACTCCACATCTTATGGTGTAATTAATTTTTATACAATAGAGTTGACAAATTCTTCAATTTTCATAATCCTTATAGCCAACAGTAAATCCACATCAAAACAAGATGGATATCTTAATGGGTCTTGTAATTGCAATGTTCATTATTACTGCAGCCTATGTGGGATATCACGCATCACAAGAGCCAGCCGATGTAGGAGGACATGATATCAATATGGAATTAGAAACACTGTCTGCAGATCTAAAATTATCAGATAATTCTAAACTTGCACTTGAACCTAAAATTAGCTGAAAAATCTAGATTTACATTAAATTATAACTAATTTTAATATTCTATATGACATTATCAGATAGGGAGAAAATTATAGCCATAATTTCAAATGGTATTGCAGTATTTTCTTTATTACAAGAAAGAGAAGAACTTCCGAAAAACACGACCATGTATGATTTTGTTCTAAAAGTAATTCCAGAAGATATCAAATCAGAATTAAGCGTGGAGTTGATTGATGAGATATTTCGATATGTCACATCCGCACATAGTTCATAAAGTCCAAAATCATAGTTCAAATATCAAATGACATCAATTGCTACTTTAGGTTCTCATTGCTCATTACAGGTTCTCAAAGGAGCCAAAGATGAAGGCTTGAAAACATTATTGGTATGTGAGAAAAAACGTGAAAAACTTTACAGGAGATTCCCCTTTATTGATGAATTAATCATTGTTGATTCCTTCAAAGAAGTGCTTGATCAAAGATGCCACTCAATTCTTGAACAAAACGATTCTGTACTGATTCCTCATGGAACATTGATTGCACAAATGAGTTCAGAAGAAATTGAATCTATCAAAACCCCAGTCTTTGGTAACAAATGGATTCTAAGATGGGAATCAGATAGAGAGATGAAAGAAAAACTAATGAGAGAAGCAAATCTCCCAATGCCAAAACCAGTTACAAATCCTAGTGAGATTACAAAATTATCTATTGTTAAAAGACAAGGAGCTGCAGGTGGAAAAGGGTATTTCATGGCAGCAAACGAAGACGATTACAATACAAAAAGAAATCAACTCATTTCAGAAGGAATTATTTCTAAAGATGAAACACTGTACATCCAAGAATATGCAGCAGGAGTTTTAGCATACTTGACATTTTTCTATTCTCCATTAAAAGAGGAATTAGAATTCTATGGTGTTGATCAAAGACATGAATCAGACATTGAAGGATTGGGAAGAATTCCTGCGGAACAACAAATGAAATCAGACAAAGTACCATCTTTCAATGTTATTGGAAATAGTCCACTAGTCCTAAGAGAATCATTGTTAGACGAAGTTTATACAATGGGAGAGAATTTTGTTGAGGCTTCAAAAAGAATTGTCAAACCAGGAATGAATGGCCCATTTTGTATTGAAGGAGTTTATGATGAGAATGCAAAATTCACATCATTTGAATTTTCTGCAAGAATTGTTGCAGGTTCAAATATCTACATGGATGGTTCTCCATACTATTCTCTTCTATTCAACGAATCAATGAGTATGGGTAAAAGAATTGCAAGAGAAGTAAAAACAGCTAGTGATTCTAATCAATTAGATAAAATTACAACATAAATTTCAAAAATCTATGCCAGTCTTTCAATTGAAATAATTTCGTCTTTTGTTCCGAAAATCTTTTTTTCATGACAGGCTTCGCATACTAACCATTCGGGATTATAGTCACTACCTTTAGCACCCTTGTAGACGATTCGATAAACAGGCTCGTGTCTGTCATTACATACATCCATCTTATTCTCGTAAATTATGATTAATTTTTTTATATAAAATAACATGGAATGTTTCAAAAATGGAAATAACAAAACAAGGCTAATTTTCTCTCAAGGAGATGATTTGGGATTTACCGTATTAGGGTACAGATTCAAAACAGGCTCTAAATCATCCACAGTGATTTCCACTTTTCCAATTCTACTACGATATTGTTTGATTTTTTTTCCTTCTGAAGAAATCACATATTTGTCAACTTCAGCAAGTGCCAAATCCTCTAAAGTAGAGAGAGTTTTGTAGACAGTAGATAATGAAATCTTTAATTCTTCAGCAATCTGAGTTGCATCTTTTGATTCATTTTTTACAGAAAACAAAACTGCTCTGGTACACACGTTGCTAAGAGATTCAATAATTTTTTGAGTTATATCAAATTCAGATAATTTTACAATATTTGGTTGTGCCATTTTGCATTCTAATTAGGAACTAAAGTCAAGGTTGGGTCAGGTTTTCGGATAGAAATATCTGCCTTACTTATTCGGCTTCGATAAACTTTGTATTTTCTGCCCTTATCAGATAACATCCATTTTTCGACTTCAATTAATGTTAATTCCTCAAGATCAGATAATTTTTTGTATACTGAACTTAATGGAATTTTTAATTTATCAGACAGTTCTGCAGCAGTGTTTCCTTTTTTGATTATTGAAAACAAAATTGCACGAGATTCAGAATCAGCAAGTGCTTCAATTACTTTTTGAGTTATATCATATTTTTTTAATTGAGGTAATGTGAGTTTTCTTGACATGTAATTTTCAAAAATATTGTTCATGTATTTAAACAACTTGTTTTCATTCTCATTCTAGAGACTTAGAACAACTAGTTAAAAGAATGAGTTCCATACAGAAACTCAAACAATTTCAAAGCAGTCCCAAAATAATTCCAATTGAGAATTAAAATCAGATTAGATAAAGCACAGACATATCTAAATTCATTAACTAAATTCATAGTAGTTAGATTATTACAAAAACAAGATAAATCAAGATTTTTTGCTAATCTGTTATTCCTGGATCTAACATACTGGTCTTTTTGATGTATTTTATTCTAGAATCATTAGAAAATGAGCACTTCAGGAACAGAATCTAATGAATCAAAGTATGAAAGTCAGATTTCTGAGATTATTCAAGGTGAATTGATTGATCTCTATGGAGGTAACGGTTACAAATCCATTATGCAGACCATGAAGAAAATTTGTGGAAAATCAGAAAATGAAATTATTACAAATTATGAATTATTTGCAGAATTAGCAGAAGGGGTTTTTGGAAGATTAGCAGAGTCAAAAATTCTAGAACCAATAAAATTAGAAATCAGTAAAATTGGAGAAGAAAATATTCAACAAGAAGAAAAACCTGTTCAAAAAGAAAATTTGAGATTGTTAATTGCAGACGATGAGCCTGAAATCTTAGAATTATACAAACTATTCTTAGAATCTAAAGGAAGAGAAGTAGTTCTAACTAGTGATGGACGAAAATGTGTTGATGCCTATAAAAGATTCAATCAAGGACAAACAAAAGATTACTTTGATGCAGTCATTCTTGATCAGAAGATGCCATTTATGACAGGGTTGCAAGCAGCAGTAGAAATTTTGAAGATAAATCCTCAACAAAGAATGATTTTTGCATCAGGTTACTTGGAAAAAACATTACTTGAGGTACTGACAAGATTAGACAGAGCAATTGCAGTAATTGAAAAACCATTTTCACTAGATGTTTTGAATCATCTAATTAACAATACGGCAGTATTTGAAAAATTAGAAAAAATCAACATCAACCAAGAAGAAAAAGATGTAAATCAAAAAATGCTAGAAGTAATGACTGTATTACAAAATCAATTTTAGAATTTATTCAAATCAATAGACAAGGTATTTACTTGAAATCAATTATGGATAATCGTGTCAAAACTTTACCTCATAGTAATTCCGATTGCAATAGGAATCATTACTGGTTTATTCTTAGCATCTTTTCCAGAACCAGAGAAAAATACTAAATTATTCACAGTTTCAAAATTAATTGAAAATGGCTCTCCAATACTAGGTAATCAAAACGCACCAATTACAATTTTAGAATGGGGGGATTACCAATGTACCTTTTGTTACAAATTTCACCAAAATACATTGGGACTAATCTATGATGAACACATCAAAACTGGCAAAGTAAAACTGGTTTTCAAAGATTTTCCATTAAATGGACCTGACTCAATTTTGGCCGCTGAGGCATCATATTGTGCTCAAGATCAAGAAAAATATTGGCAATATCACGATGAACTTTACAAAAATTGGGGAGGAGAAAGAACTGGTTGGATTACCAGAGATTCGCTAGAAAAGTTTGCCAATACAGTAGAGTTAGATTTAGAGAAATTCAACAAATGTATGGATGAGAAAATATATCAAAACAAAGTTCAACAAATTCATGAATTTGGAAAAGAGATAGGCATTGATGCAACACCATCTTTTTTGGTATTTAATGATGAAAAAATCATCAAAATTAGAGGAAATCAACCGCTAGAAGTATTTCTCAAAACAATTGACACATTATAGCAAAACAAAAAGATATGATTCAATCAAAATTAATATTCGTACATAAAGGAGTAGTCACAAATGGGTAAGATCAACATCGAAAAACAAGATTCTGTCAAGCTCTATAAAATTAGAAAAACACTTGATGAGATATCTCATAAATCAGGTAGAGGGACAGAACTCATCACAGTCTATATTCCTAAAGGAAAGCAATTACATGAGATTATCGGTACGCTTCAACAAGAACAGGGTACAGCCGATAATATCAAATCAGATCTTACAAGATCACATGTTGTAGATTCACTTGGTAAAGTTATTCAAAGATTAAAGCTATACAAAAAAACACCTGAAAGAGGACTTGTAATGTTTTGTGGAGCGCTTCCACCTGAAGAAGGAGGTCCATTAGGAAGTGAAGTAGTAACTGTTTGGGAAGTTGACCCTCCAAAAGATTTGAATCAATATCTATACAGATGTGACGATCACTTTCATGTTGATATTTTAAAAGACATGCTAAAAGATGATAACCTCATCGGATTTTTGGCAATTGATTCAAAGGATGCAGGATGGGGATTGTTACATGGAGATAAAATTGAAGTTTTAGCACAAACAGGTTCTGGAGTTGCAGGAAAGCACAGGCAAGGAGGACAATCTGCAAAAAGATTCCAAAAACTAAGAGAAATGGAACTTACTTACTATTACAACAGAATTGCTCAAACAACTAGAGAGTATTTTATCGACATATATCCAGTAAAAGGATTAATTATTTCAGGTCCAGGTCCCACTAAGGAAGATTTCATTAACGGAAACTATCTAGAATACCGTTTACAAAATAATATCATTGCAACAATAGATTCATCATATTCTGGTGCAGAAGGGATAAGAGAAGCATTTGCAAAATCCTCAGACATTCTAGGAAATTTCAGAATGGTTGAAGAGAAGAAGCTTGTTGAAGATTTGTTTAGAGAAATCAATGGAAATACAGGAAAAGGATCATATGGATTGCAGGAAGTAATTGAATTTCTAAAGAACAATGTTGTTCAGACTTTGATAATTACAGACAATACAAACTTGAGTAGAGTTGAAGGAAAGTGTAAACGATGCGAAAATGTGCAAGAAGAAATTCTTGAAAGACAGTTAGTCATTCCCAAAAAAACAGAGATGACCAATAACCCATGTCCCAGTTGCAAAGCAATGGAAGTAGAAGTTCACGAGCAAGATATTGTAGATTATTTAGAATTAATAGCATCAAAAACTGGAACACAAATTGAAGTTATTTCAGGAAATGCAGAACACGGACATATGCTTGAGAGTCTTGGTAAAATTGGAGCTATTCTCAGATACAATCCAGGACACACTAAGTAACAAAACTTCGAATTTTTTCTGCAAGAGCAGATAACTCATCATCATTAGCAATTTGTCTTTTGGTCCAGATTGTTCCTTTACTATTGTATCTTGGAATGATATGGATATGAACATGAGGGATAATTTGTCTTGCAGCCTTACCATTATTTTGTCCTAGACTAAATGCATCAGCCCCAGTTGCCTCTAAAATAGCATTAGCAATTTTTGGAACAATTGAGAACAAATTGCCTACATCTTGAGAATTCATATCAGTAATTCTTTCAAAATGTTTTCGTGGAATCACAAGTGAATGTCCAACATCAATAGGATATCTGTCTAAAAATGCAACATGGTCTTCATCTTCGTAAATAAAATGGGCCTTTCTTTTTCCTTCTAAGATCTCACCAAAAATGGTGTTCATAAATTTTTCAATATCTTATTTTATTTATTGTTTTTAGATGAATCGGATAAAAAAGAAGTATTGTTCAAGTAACAATTTTTGAAAGTTTTTTCATATGACTAGTATCATTTTTGGCAGCAAGATTTAGTGCTTCTTGCATCTCGTTTTTGTAATCTTCGACATTTTGTTCATCATCTTTTTGAACTTCGCATTCTAGAACAATTGGTAATTTTTTGAATTTTTTGAATTGCTCATAGGTTACTGCGCATTCATAATAGTCAGAATCATCTTTGAATTTGTATTTGATCAAAAATGGCATGAGTAAACTTGGTTTTTGAGTGCTATATAATCAGTTGTATGAATTTCTTAATAAAAAAATGATAGATCACTGACAAACAATTTTGGAATTTATCAAATTCAAGTACAATTATCGAATGGTTAATTAGGGCAAATTTTGGAATCTGTTCATCCAATGGGCAGAAAAGAAAGAAGAGAGCGTGAACAAAAACGTGAAAATTACGCTTCTAAACATTCAGCAGAAAAAAGAAAACACACCCTAATAGCAATAGGTGTTTTAGGAGTAATTGCAGTAATCGTAGGGTATGCAGGATATTTGTTTGTGAATATGACAGAAACTGCTCCAGGTGGACCAGAAAATGCGGGAGCATTAGGTAGCGAACATGCCCATGCAGCAATACTTGTGAAAATTTTCGGAGATGAATTTGATTTTTCAGCACCAGCATATCAAATCAAATCATCATGGATTCACTTTGAAGGAAGGGATGGATCTACTATTCACAAGCATGCAACAGGAGTCACACTAGGATATCTCTTTGAGACACTATCATTAGGAATTGATGATCAATGCTTTGTATTCCAAGATGGCAGAAGCTTCTGTACAAATGAAGATTATACATTACGATATTTCATTAATGGAGAAGCAGTTTCAGATATTAGAGATTATGAAATAAGTGAAGATGACAGAATTCTAATTTCTTATGGTGCAGAAACACCTGAAGAAATTGAAGCACAATTGCTCCAATTAGAAGCTCAAGAATTAATAAAATAGAATTTTCAAGATTCTTCTTTTGTAGTAAACTGAGCCATTTTATCAAAGAACATGTAGTGTCCACATTTAGTGCATCTTAGAACAGTCAATTCTGTTGTAAGAAATTCCTTGTCTTCAAATCTTCCACTAAGTTTTACATTTTCTCCAGCAATTTCGGCTTTGTTGCTTTGACAAACAGGACATACCAATGTTTTTTGTTCCACACAAAAAATCAATTATGTTTCAATTTAAACTCAATGAAATTCATTAAATCAAGTATCAACAAAAGTCTAAATTATAGCAAACCAGAAATTCTCATGTCATGGAAATTTCAAGTAGAAATGTAGTCGAAGGAACAACTAGAGCCCCACAAAGAGCAATGTACAAAGCCATGGGACTTAATGATGATGATTTATCTAAACAGTTTATCGGTGTATGTCATACAGGAAACGAAGCAACACCATGTAATATTCATCTTCCAAAATTAGCTCTAAAAGCAAAAGAAGGAGTATTAGATGCGGGTGCCACTCCTAGAGAATTTTCAACTATTGCAGTAAGTGATGGAATTGCCATGGGTCATGAAGGAATGAAATCATCTCTAGTTTCACGTGAAGTGATTGCAGATTCTATAGAATTAATGGTAAGGGCACACCAATATGATGCCCTTGTTGGTATTGCTGGTTGTGACAAAAGTCTACCTGGAACAATGATGGCAATGGCAAGACTAAACATTCCTTCAGTATTCGTGTATGGAGGAACAATCATGCCAGGAATTTTAGATGGTGAAGAATTAACAATTGTAGATGTCTATGAGGCAGTTGGAGCTTATGATGCAGGTCAATTATCACTGGAGTCATTGAAAAATATTGAAAACACTGCATGTCCAAATGAAGGATCATGCGGAGGCATGTTTACTGCAAATACTATGGCATCAATTTCTGAAGCCATCGGTCTTGCATTGCCTGGAAGTGCAAGTCCTCCTGCATCAGATGAAAGACGCAATAAGATGGTATATGACACTGGAGTTGCATGTGCAAAATTATTACAGATGAATATTAGACCAAAAGAGATTCTGTCATTTGAGGCATTTGAAAATGCCATTACCATGTTAAATTCTGTTGGAGGTTCAACAAATGGTATCTTACACTTACTTGCTTTGGCAAATGAAGTTGGAATTAAATTAACATATGATGATTTTGAAAGAATCAGAAAAAAGACGCCACACATAGCAGATATGAAACCAGGTGGAAGTTATGTTATGAATTCATTAGACAAGATAGGAGGAATTCCATTTGTTCTAAAGAGATTATTAGACAAAGGATTACTCAATGAAAATTGTATCACAGTTACTGGAAAAACTATCAAAGAAAACCTTGTTTCAATCAACATACCTGAACCAGAACAACACATTGTTAGACCGGTAGAAAATCCGCTCCATTCAGTTGGAACAGCCGTAATTCTAAAAGGCAGTTTAGCACCAGAAGGAGCAGTTATCAAAACTGCAGGTGTTGAAATGACAAAATTTACTGGAAAGGCACGTGTTTTTGATAGAGAAGAGTTTGCATTTGATGCAGTGTCAAAGGGCGAAATTGATGAAGGGCATGTAGTTGTAATTAGATATGAAGGACCAAAAGGAGGTCCAGGAATGAGAGAAATGTTAGCTACTACTGCAGCACTTGTGGGCCAAGGATTAGGAAAGAAAGTAGCTATGGTCACAGATGGGAGATTCTCAGGTGGAACTAGAGGATTCATGGTTGGACATGTTGCACCTGAAGCATATGTTGGCGGTCCTATTGCTCTTGTAAAAGACGATGATGAGATTACAATTGACACTGAAACAAATGTTATTGAATTACATGTATCTGATGAAGAGTTAGAAACTAGAAGAAGATCATGGAGTCCACCTAAACCAAATTACACATCTGGCGCATTAGCAAAGTTTGCAACTCTTGTTGGCTCTGCAGCAGAGGGCGCAATAACAAGACCTAACCTATAATTCTGAAAGCAGTTTTTTCCAATCAATCTTTTCTTGTTCTGCAACATAAATTTTCAAAAGAGTTTTCCATGCTTTTTGAAAATCAGTTGAAAATTTCTTAAATCCTGAAGCACTTGATAACAATACTTTATTTTTTGGATTGTAACTCACTTCATCTAATTTTACACAATGCATCGCATCATTTCTGACTTCAAAAAGACGAGACATATCACGTGTGAACTCAGGACCAAATACTTTCCAATCTAGAAAAGTTCTAATTTTTCTGTTAACTGGTACTAGATTTAGAAGATAAAGCAATTCGTCACTATCATTTTGATTAGAAAATTGAACAATTCTTAATCGAACAATTTCATCAAACAAAAATGCCATTTTTGAGAATCCGGACAAAACACTATCCCGATTTTTGGAGATAGATAATTTTGAATCAAATCCCTTTTTTACAATTCCATCATTTACAAAATAATGATTATTTTTATCAATAACATAGAGTCGGATTTTTGAATTGATTTTTTTCTTATTTTTTAGTTTGAGGAAGAATTTGGATGCATTCATGTGACAACAAAACTACAACATGAAATTAAGGATTTGGTAGATTCTCATACATATGAGCAATTTGTCCACAATCTTTATAGATCAGCGATCAGAAAAATCCCTAGAGATAACAGTAAAAATTACAATATTCCCCTTTGAAATTCTGTTATCTACTAAAGGTTTTCAAAATTTGAGCGCGGAATTTTTCTAAAATCAGGCGTAAAAGTCCCAAAAATGGGAATTTGTTATTTTGAATTATCACATACTACGTAATATGAATACCAAATGAGCATACTAATTTATGAAAATCACAAAAGATTTCCACATTGGATGGTGGGGCTTCGTAGCCGCAACAGTAACTGCTAATTTTTTGATTAGTTAGCAGTTTTTAGATTTTTTCATTAAATTGTTGAATTAAGTCCTAAAACATCATAGTATGCTTTTGGAATCATTTGTTGTCCTTTGAAAAGGACATTATTTACAGCCGTGTCTAGGACATATGTTCTAGCCCAGTCATTTTCACTTCTAATCGAACGACCAAATCCTTGTAACAATTTTGTCAGAGTCTGAGAGGTATACCAAAGAGGAAATTTGTCCATTTTTGCTTTAGTTCTCTTTTCTTTGTAATTTGGATAAGGAACTTTGGCAATAACCTGAAATCGAGACAAATCATCTTTAAGATCAACACCTTCCCAAAGAGAAGAAGAAAGAAGAACACCAGTAGGGTCAGAAGCATGTTCAGAAATTATTTCATCTTGAGTTTTTCCATCTTTGTTTACACTGTGACAAATTCTAATACGTCGAGTGTTTTTTGGAGAAAGATACCTTAAGATTTTTTGACATCTTGGAACAGAGGAAGTAAAAATAATGCCTCTTTCATCTGAGTGCTCATCTAAAATTCTATCAATAGTTTTTATGACTTCTAATTCATCCTCTTCAGTAGAACCATATCTAAGACGACGAATGTTAAGCAAATCGATATTTCTATTTTCAACGGGAAAAGGGGATTTTGGAGTATCAACAAATGCAACCTCATCAATATTCAATCCAAGATTTTCACAAAAGCTAGATTTGTCAATTGTAGCAGACATGAAAATTTGATAATCAGTTTCAAAAAAAGAGTTCGCAAATTTTGAAATATCTATGGGTTTAATAGAAATCGTTCTAAAATTACCATTCAAATCCCTAACAGGATCATTTACAACAAAATTGTCTTTGTCAGATGAAATATCTATTTTTGCTTGAGCAGCTCTATCGTATCGTCTTTCCAATCTAGTTATTAATTCATAATCCGGAGTATTTTGAAATGCGGCACTCTCCTTAATGTCTTTGATTTGTTTTGCATATGAAAAAGCAATGTCATCTGTAAGTTGTATCATAGAATCCAAGTCTGTAAAATCATATTTTTCTGAATTTAAACGACATTCATCAACTTGGGCACCAAAAACATCAAAACCGACAAACTGTATTATTTGATCTTCGATTTTATGCGCCTCATCAAAAACAGAAACCTTTCTATCAAGATAATCTTCAAAAAGTTTCTTGTTAAACTTCATTATTTGAAAGAATGCATGATAATTCCACAGGGAATGGTTGGAAACAAGTGCCTCATACTTTTGTAAATAGTATGAACACGATTGAGAATCATGAGTGTTTTCTTCAACTTGTTTGATAGTCGGTTTGAATTTACAAATTTCTACAACCTCTTTTCCATTTTTACTAGTTCGTTCTTGACATTGACCCTTATCACAAGTAAGACCCCACCTCATTGCTCTTCTAGAATTTTCAATCTTTTCTGAAGACATTAGTTTTAGACATGGAAAATTTTGTTTTCCTTTTACAGGTTTTAGAAATGGAATATCTTTGATATATTGATCCTGTAGATGTTTAGAAGCAGTAACAGTAAATGAACTATCAAAATATCTAGAAATTGTTGCACCCACTAAGGATTTACCTACACCTGTAGGTGCACATAAGACAATTTTCTTATATCCAGATTTTAATTGAGTTTCAATTTCAGATAGAATTTCTTTCTGTATTTCTCTAGGAATGAATTGTTCTGGAAATTTTTCTAAAAGTGACAGGATTTTTCTGTTTTTCATCAATATTAAAAGCTGAAGGTTCTTGTAATATCAAAATTTTTGTACTCTAGTTTAATATCTAGTAGTGGGATATTATAACATGGAATTACTAGATGATAAAATGCGTGTTTGGTTAGAAAGTGCAAAATTTGTAAAACCAATCTCAGGTGTTTATGTACTGTATAACAGAAGTAAAGAGCCAATCTACATTGGTCAAACTAGCAATCTTGAAGAGACATTTACAAAATATGTAGATACGGAATTTGAAGGAAATGAGTGTAAACAAAAAACTCAGTTTTATCAGAGAGAGTTTACCGAATCACCAAAAGATCGACATTTAGAATTAATGGATCTTGTAAAAAATGATTCTGGCAAATATCCTATCTGTAATTCTGAAATCGAGTTGAAAACTAATTAATTCATTCAGTGCAATGCAGTGAAAACCTAGGGGATTAATAGAAAACTGACAAAATTAGGACATGTCAAATGCGATGATCTATGCAGGCATTGCAATTGGTGTTGCAGCTATTGCAGCAGCAATTGTTTATGGAACTGAAAATCAGCAAAACTACATTAGTGAAGATGCAGTTTTAGCCCCTGCAGCAGAACAAGGTGTTTTTACATCTGAATTGGGAATGGTCGAACTGAATAAAGAACAGTGGCATGAAGACCCATTTGCAGATGAAGCAGCAGCAGTAAGAGCTGCAAACACTGGTGGGTAATTCCGCTAGTCATTCTTTATTTTTAAAATAAATTCTTAGAATCACATAGTTTAGGAATCAAAATAGAGAAAATGATTAATCTTAGATGAGCGTAATATAGCAATGCATCAGTGTTACTATTGTGAGCAAATTTTTGACTCAAAAGAGGAACTATACGAGCATGTCGAAGTTCATTCAGATATTGAAAGAAATAACGAGATTATGAGTAGAAAAAAACAAGCAGCAAGAAAGGAAAAACAATAGCATAAACTAAAAAAATTAGAGTTAGAGTTTGAATAAATTGAATTCAGGAACGGAAATAAGGATTTTTGCCTGAATGAATATGGATTGGGTTGAAACATTATTGAGAAAATCTTGCGACAAGACTCTTACAAAAAGCGAAGTGTTACACAGTCTTTTTCACATGATAGAAGTAAATGAAGATACACTAAATCACATCGAATCAGATAACAGAGATTTTGGTCCAGAATTAGAAGAATTAAAACAAACAGAAATTAAAGATTTGAATTTTCATTTAAAATATTACAGAAGTCTTGTAAATTATATCAATTCAGTTCCTGAAAACAAGATTATTGAAAACCAATAGTATTTGTAAAAAAATTAGATTCTTAGTTTTTTGAAAATAGAGTCATATTTTGTTTGATACTCTAAAATTTGTCCAAAATTAGTTTCCTCATCATAGTCATGTCTACGTTTTTCTAATAGTTCTTCTAATTTTTCCACCTCTTGAAATATCATTTTTCCAGAATCTTCCTTTGCAAATTGTTTTCTTTGTTCTTCATTTTGACCCCGTGTAGGATATTTTTTTTCATAAAGGATATTTTGTAATTCTGATAATTTTTCATTCTTTGTCAATTCAGCTAGATCAAAATGACCTTGCTCATGTTTTAGAAGATTATCATCAGCATAAGATTCTCGAACCCAAGACAATAATGAATGAAACTCTACAGAAATTTCTAGATTTTCAATAAAAAATAAAATTTGGCTTCCCATCTTTTCAGAATTCACAGTCCATGTAGGCCTATATTTTATTGAACTATGAGCATCCTCAAAAACTGCAGGATTAGGTTCTGCTTTAAAATCATACCACGAGAGATTTCTTTGACCAGACCAAACTACAATATCATTTTCGTTCATGAAATTCCATAATTTTATTGGAATAAAATTATTGAGATTTAATCAATTATGTTCTTTTGCCATCTCTACCACTAAATTTGCCCAAAGGCTGGGATACATCAAAACCTAACCAAGAATAATTTTCATTTTCTAAACAATTGTGATATTTTTGATGTTCAATCAATTCTTTATCTCCCCATTCACCATCATGTAAAAAGGGACATTTTTCGAAAATTTGGTTTTTTTTGATGCCTTTACAGATGATAAGCATGAGAGATCATAGTTATTTTTTCAGATTGAAAAATTTTTCGTTAAAATGAGAGGGTTTGACGGCAAACGAATTCTAGGATATGGTCGGTTAAGGCAAAC
Organism: Candidatus Nitrosopumilus sp.; assembly: GCA_028279625.1. GTDB lineage: Archaea > Thermoproteota > Nitrososphaeria > Nitrososphaerales > Nitrosopumilaceae > Nitrosopumilus. Next base: position 32,560 of record JANQNM010000020.1, read on the forward strand.
GTAGGAACGCCGTCAAACGGATGACTCAGACATTCTAGGACAAATAAGACTAAAAGAAATTGTGTGTACATTTTGAACATTCTTCCATGCCTGAGAATTTTTTCCTAGGCTCATTTTTTATAAAATTGGATCAATTTTTCAACCCATTTTGATCAAATATCAAGACACATTTTATTTTAAGAATTTTTGATGAGACAAATCATTACAAATTAGGAAGCAAGAATGATTGCCTGTTTGATATCCACCGTAACTCCCAAAGAGTCGATGCAAAAGGGTATCAAACTTGCTTGCTTTCCAAATTCTAAACTATTAATTTCAGTAGAGATTAGAAATTTTTATGAATACTAAATTTTACGTTTGGATGGGCATATCTATTATTGCATTAGCTGCAGGATTTATCATATTGTATTCTTGAATTACGGTGAAATTTCAAAATTTGGTTGGCATCCTAATTGAACAATTATTTCATTAATTTGTGTGATTATTTCATTTTGTTGTTTGATCATAGAGTTGATTTTTTCACCTTCAAAATTTAACTTGTCAAGAACACGTTGAGATTTTTTGTATTCATCTTGTGATAACGTTTTTCCTTCATAGTATTCATATTGCTTATAGTATTCATCATATTGTGATTGAGCCCTAGAGATTTTTATGTTAAGTGCCTCAATTTGTTCCGCTAATTCATTTTCTTGTTGAAGTAATGCTTGTTGGCCTACATAGAGTTCTTCTAATCGTTGTGGAACAACATATCCTTTTGTATCAAAATCAATTTCTGGAGATTCATAAGAATACATCAAATGTCCAGTTTCATATGTATGTCCTAGTCCAAGGGCATGACCGATTTCATGCATTAAAATATTTGACACCATATTTTCATCGTTTTGGACAAAATTCCCATTACAATCAGAATCTCCAATAGAAATGTCTAACACACAATGACTTAGAATTCCAAACAACACAGAATTACATGTAGCTAATCCTGTATGTGTAGGAGATGCATAAACTTGCCATCTAATATCAATATTAGAATTCTCAGATTCAATAAATGTAAGATTTGGATTTGCAGCCTCCCACGATTCAATTGCTTTCTTTAATGCTTTCAGGGGGATTTCCTTATCGGGTACAGAAGGAATATCTTCAAAGGAGTAGTAGACTATCTTATTTTCATTTGTTGGGATGGCATTTGATATTTGTTGAATATTTTCCACGCCTGGAGATAAGCCTACAGAATTGTTTTGGGAAGAAAAGGGCAGCATGTCAGCATACCACATGTACCCTACAACAGCACCAAGCAAAACAACAACTAGAACTCCTTTCATTATTCAAGTATGGAATTGTAACTAACTAAAACTTTCTATGAAAGAATACGCATGGAAACAGAGTTACTTTTTTCAACATCCAAAATCAACTTTAACAGACTTTTTCAATTTTAAGATATTTTTAGAATACTGAATTGCCATAGATAAGCTGGGATAGATAATCGCAATTGCAAACGACATTGATTATCTAATCATCTTTGGCAGAAATTAAATCAGTCAAAATTTTACAATTTAAAAATAATTATTAGCAATAAAATAACAAAAAAGTTATTGATTGAATATCCAATAAGGGATTAAAATAAGATTGAAAGAATATGAATCAAGAGACTAGAAAAACAATTGGAATGTTTTCACCAATGTGGACAAATAAACAGGTTTGGGAATTTGAGCAAACTAATGAGAATTTGGAATTTGATATAGTATACGTAAAACCAAATGAATTTCAGGAAAAAGTATGGAAATCAAAATTAGCATTCATAAATTCAGACATTAGAGATGTAACAATTAAGACATTTGATTATTTGAATGACAGATATGAATTATGGATAGCAAATAAAAATCAAAAAAAGCTAGATGAAAAAATTGTCCCTTATCTTATGGCAGTAATGGCAGACATTATGATTGATGAAGAGATTTGTCTTAATTTTAGGTTTGAAAATGAGTTTTTAGTAATTTCAATAGATATGAATGCAGACGTGATTGACTGTAAGGAATTTTTTGAGGAATTCTATCATTTGGCAACAGGATTCAATTATGATATTGATACAGGAATTCCCGAAGATCAGACAGAAGCAGAGATTTACCTCACTAGACTTCAAGAAGAGTTTGATGATAAAATGAAACTTAGATTAGGAGACAAATACCTTCCTGGAAATAATGATCCAGACACATTAAACTCAAAATGATACCTAAAATATGAGAAAAAACCAAAAAAATTATGTCACAAAGAAGGCCATTTAGAAAGTTTCAAAAAAAAGGTCCTGCATTGACTCAAGAACAAAAAATTGAAAAATTCATTTTGAGAAACTCACAAAATGGTTTTTTTACCAAAGTAACTACATTGCCTTACAAATTTGAAATTTCAGAGAATAAAGCATGGGATATTGTTGGGGAATTATTATCTTCGGGTTCCATAGAATCTATCCATGATGAAATAACTGGAGAGATGAAGTTATGTGAAACGGGAAAGACATACTTGATAATGGATTTAGAGAAAAAGCGAAAGAAGCAAAAAACCAAGTTCAAAAAAAATAAGAATCAAAAACCAAAAAAAGAAAACTCTTAATTTTGTTAATTTTTAAAAATCAATATGGATTCAGATGACAATCTTCCTGCTCAATGTCACCCAATTATTAAACCAAAAAAGAAAAAATTAATCGAGGAAAAAGATGAAACAGTGTAAATTATGTGGTACGCCTTTAGGCAAAGAGCCAACCACTGATGAATTAGAAAAACATTGGAAAAAACATCATAGTTGGCATTGGGAATCAAATAAAGAAAAATCACCTGAAGAAGCATTATTGAAAAACAGAAATCAATAGACGTCTTGGATTAGTGATCGTTTATAGCATGCCTAGACCACTAAACGAAGGCGTCATTAAACAATTAGTCTAGAGATATAAAAGAAATTGTTTCATTTTCTAAACATTTGTTTAATTCATTCAAAAAATTAAAACTAATTTTCACAAATATCGTCATGCTACTTATCAATGTTGAAAACAATAATGAAACATGAGAGGCAAGATTTGATGAAGGACAATTTTGCAGAGTATACAATGTGCCGAACTTGTCAACAGGCATTATTGTATTGTGATTGTAATTGTCCTTATTGTGGAAAAAGAGATGAATGTGAATGTGAAATGTCATCATTAACATTCACAACTTAATTCTCTTTGTATCAAGCCTGGAAGGTTTTTGAGTTTTTTAAACATGCCTAGATAAAAATTATTTTTTAGCTAGAAACAAGAAAAAATGTTACTTTGAATTTGTAATAGATATTTTGGTAATTGGGACAATGACAAACATTCAAGCATATGACATAAAAGCACGAAAAAAAGTGACTATGAAAAACCCTCAGCCATATTTAATGAAGAATGGTTCTTGGGCACTAAAAGGAACTAGCTCAGAGACAGGAATATCACTATTCAAGATAGTAGGTAGAAATAAACCAGAAATACTCCAGTCTCGATTTTCAGCATTCAAAAATTTGTTTACAAGTAGACAATGTGAATGTGAAAAATTTTGCTAGTTTCATTTTTTTATACAACAAAGAAGATAATAGAGTAGATATTTTCAAGAACAGTACAGAAAGCATTAATTTGATAATTTTTTGACATGAATCATGTCATTTGGAATTAACTGGCATAGGGAGTTTTTTGGATTATCATGGGCGTATGAGAAAGATCGATTGGTAATATCTACTGTGTTTGAAGACAAAAACAAAGCCATATCCATAGCAGAAGAAATTGAAGAGTGGAGTGATAAATTTACCAGGTTAACAATCATTGAAAAAGCAAATGATGAATTTGCAATTTGTTGTTATCAAGATCCTCAAATCTCCAAAACAAGTAAGAATGTAGGTTTGTACAGAACAGGCATGAGACAAAGTGGAGGGTATGAACAAGCAAAACCAATGATTGAAGAAAAATCACCATTATTACAAATTGCATATGCCGAAGATGTAAGAGATATGAATACTTATCAACAGATTTCAAGATTAGTGCCACTTAGAAAATGCAGGATAATTTCTGAGAAAGATTTGAAAAAACAAGAATTTTACTATGAAAAAACTGCAGATTCATTAGCAAATTAAAATGGTGAGCCTAAAAACTCGTTTGAGTTTTTGTAACTCACCATCTATGGTCGGGTGATATTTTCAAGTCAAATTCAATATAAAGAATCACTACCAAATTGTACATAGTATTGATACTGATAAATCGTTCATCTTTGTTAAATAGAAATTTTGCAAAAATTATTCATGCAAGAAAATAATTTCCAATCATCATGGGAAGACGTCATTGGATTATCATGGTTAATTTCAGAGGAATGATATGACTAGAAAAAATATCTCATGTAGCCCAAATTGTTGGTGCAAACAAAAATCAAAAATCAGTAATGAAGCATCTTAGTATGTTTCAAAAAATTATTTTTTTAAAATCAATATTATTAAAGAAAATATGACATAAATTCAACTTAGGAATTATTTATTCATGCATTGTGACGATAAAAGAACTGTTTTTGCACTTAAAGAAAGTATTCAAAAAACATGGGAAGAATTAAAAAAATCAGAGTTTAATGACAAAAATTTGGTAAAACAACTCAATGAATTAATTTCGGATTATCAAGAATACAAAAAACCTACATCATGATTTTTTGAAATCATTAGAATCAGGTTCGTTTCCTAAAATCTTATCAATCCATTTGAAAAAAGGACACTTTCCCTCATACATAAATTAGATACTACATTCTAACTAAAAAGCAGTTCTGATATTTTGGGGGATTGCTTAAGTAAGATTTTGACGTAGTTATTAGAATGGATTATGAAAACCTCTTGAAAAGAATCATGGATTCGGACATCAACATTAGACACAGCATAATTACAGACAATGAAGGAAACATTCTAGCTACAAGTCATCGTGAAGGAGTTACAAATTACTTATCTCCTGATGAAACTGCAGCATCACTCAAAAGAGCTGCAAGTGCATGGAAAGGCAGAAAAGAACTCAGTCCTAAAATTGGTAGAGGATTGTATGCAGTAGCTGCATTTGAGAAGATTACAAGGATGACATTTCCTGCAGGAGACAACAATTTGATTTTCGTGAGTTTAGGCTCAGACACTGTTAGAACAGATCTTCATGAAGGAGGTCAAAAACAAATTGTTGAGCATGTCTTGAATATACTTAGTCGCGATCCAACAAAGCAAGTTACATAGATTAGGGAAAACCTAATCACATTATTTTTGAGTGTTGAAACTTTTTTAGGATTAATGTGTAAAAAGAATGCATATGTCAACAATTGAACATACAAAAGAATGTCAATATAGAATCAATAATGATTTACCACATGTTGGCTGTTTTTGCAAATGCCATAAAATTATCACAATAGAGTAAACCAACTATTTTTTTGGATCAAAGTTTTCAATAATTTCAGTCACATTTGCAATGATTGTTTTTTTGATTTCTGTATGTGTCATTCCAGAGGTAGTCATAAGTTTCATCTGATCTAACAAAGCAAAATGAACTCTGCCTTGTAGATAATCAACTATTCCATAACCTTGTTTAGGAAATTCTGTCACAAAAAGATCATGTTCAAAAGAATCATCTGGTTTTTTATCCATAAGTGGTTTTTAAAAAAACCAGATATAACATTTACAAATATTCATTAAACTCTTCAAAAAAGCAATTTCATGACAGAATTTATTCACAAACCATATGATCGAATCTATGTTCGTGATATGATTAAACTTGATTTAGATGACTTGATTGGGATGATGTCTTCGCTAGAATCTGCCAACGCATATTGGGTTGATGGGGTCCTGTTTGCAAGTTTTGCCATGACTGAGTCAGAAGAATTGGCTAAAAAAGAGATGCAAAATGAGATGTATTTAGATAAAATAGTATTTGCAATTTATGAAAAATATACAAAAACTGTCAAATCATCAACTAATCTAGAAATTGGCGTTTTGAATATGCATAAGAGCAAATTGTATAGAGACCTGATTACATGGTTAAAAAACCAACCCATCTGGAATGAATAAAAAATAGTTTTATGTCCAGGAAGGATAACCGCCATCTAGCGTTACTGCATCAAATCCTTCTTTTACTAATTCATCGGCTGCAATATTTCCTCGATATCCAGTACCACAGTATGTACAGATCTTTTTCTCTCTAAGATTTTCTATCTGCTTTTTTTTAGCATTTCGAATTGTCAGTCCCAATGGCATGTGAACTGAGTCATCGATTTTTCCTGATTCTAATTCATCAGATTCCCGGACATCAATTATAACAAAATCATTTTTTTGGGATTTTAAATCACTTGCAGATATTTTGTTTGCCATAAATATCATTTAGATTAATCTAATTTATTGTTTAAGAGTATAACGATTTTCCTGATATTCATCATCATAAAATTCATCAAGTAGGTTCTTTTCTAATAGATTTTGTAAAATTTGCTCAGAGTCATCCATGGATATATCAAATCTCCTATGAACATGACGTGATGCAGTAGATTCATTTAGATTTTTTCTATTTTTTATAAATTCAAGAATGATTTTTTCTAGTTTCTCATAATCATAATTTTCATTCATAACAATTTTGAAAGTCGGGACTATATGTTATTTTAAAAAAAGAAAAAAATTTAGGAGTTATTGTAATGGGTAATGAACATCGCAAAACAATACAATTCCATGAGGTAGTGTTTTTGCAGTAATTGAATGGCCATCGTGTAATCCTTTGCCACATACATAACACTCTACAGCAGATACTGTAGATTGCACATTTTTCTTTGAGAAAAAGTGCATGTTTTGGATGAGTGTTTTAGTTTGAACCTCCTGCATGATTCAAGTATACTACGATCCTGTATCTAATAAAGGTACCGTACCTGTACTGTATCATACCAATTAGGCTCAAAATTACCATATTCAGGCACAAAATCAATCACAAAAAAGAGGCCCATCACTTTAAATAATAAACGTCAAGAATTTTGTCTATGGGTGGACACCTTTGGAAACTCTCAACCGAAAGTAATACCCCTAGATTTATCTGAAAACCAATTTCAAATTTATAACAAGATTTCAAGAAATTATTCTCATTCATTTCTTTTTGAATCCCTTACTGGTCCTGAAGTATTAGCAGAGACATCAGTAATGGGTTTTGATCCAAAGACAATCATCAAGGGATATACAAACAAGGTGGAAATTATATCGAATGGGAAGACACAAACAATTCAAACAGACGATCCTTTTGTAGAATTAAAAAAACATTTGAAAAAATCTGATGACCAAAGTTACAGATATCTTGGAGGGGCAGTAGGTGTTGTTAATTATGATGCAATAAGGATGGTTGAAGAAATTCCAGACTCACACAATTCCCCACAACCACTAATGGAATTTGGAATTTATGACGATGGAATACTGTATGACAATTTACATAAAAAATTGTTTTACTTTTATCATGATGAAAATAGATTTGAAAGGTTTAAGATTGGAAATGATGAGTTCAAAGAATTCAAATCAAGTGATGTTACACCAAACATGAATGAAAAACAATTTTCAGAAGTTGTGAAGAAAGCAAAAGAGTACATACATGATGGAGATATTTTTCAAGTTGTACTATCAAGAAAATTTGCTTTTGATACAGATGGAGATAATCTAACTCTATACAAAACATTGAGAAATCTAAATCCATCACCATACATGTATCATCTAAAACAAGATACAAAAACAATCATAGGAGCATCCCCAGAAATGTTAGTTAGAATAACAAATGATAAAGTAGAAACTTTTCCAATTGCAGGAACAAGAAAGATTACAGATGATGAGCAGAAAAACAAACAGCTAGCAGATGAATTACTTCATGATGAAAAAGAACTTGCAGAACATACAATGCTTGTAGACCTTGGACGAAATGACATTGGCAGAGTTTGCAAGTATGGAACAGTCCATCCAGAATCATTAATGCAGATAAAGAGATTCAGTCATGTTCAGCACATTGTAACACATGTTGTAGGTAAATTGGCGCCCGAAAATGACATGTTTGATGCGTTTAAGGCAGTATTTCCTGCCGGGACAGTCTCAGGAGCACCAAAGGTCAGGGCAATGGAGATTATAGATGAATTAGAACCAGAGGCAAGAGGACCATATGCAGGGGCAGTAGGATATTTTTCATTTAATGGATGTTGTGACTTTGCAATTGCAATTAGAAGTATATTCATTGACGGAAAAAGAGGATTTGTTCAGTCTGGAGCAGGTATCGTTTCAGACTCTATTCCAGAAAACGAATTCAAAGAAACAGAACACAAAGCAGGAGCAATGCTACAAGCACTCAAGGAGGCCTCAAAATGAAATTTTTGATTATTGACAATTATGATTCATTTGTTTACAATATTGCCCAATATTTGGGAGAGTTAGGAGTAGATAGTGATGTCATTAGAAATGACAAAATTACATTACAGCAAATCAAGAATAGCAATTATGATGCAATAATAATATCACCTGGGCCAGGAACACCTGAAGATAGAAAATACTTTGGAGTGTGTTCTGATGTTATCAAAGATATGGGACCAACAACACCAATTCTCGGAGTTTGTCTAGGACATCAAGGAATCATTGATGCGTTCGGAGGAAAGGTAACAAATGCAGGATGTGTCAGACATGGAAAGACTAGTCCAGTTGATCATACAAATTCAGAATTATTCAAAGATGTAAAGAATCCATTTAGAGCTACAAGGTATCATAGTTTAGTTGGAGACAAAACAATCATTCCAGATATTTTAGAAGTAACAGCTACTGCAGGAGATGATGGAGAAGTGATGGCAATAAGACATAAAGAATATCTTATTGAAGGTGTTCAGTTCCATCCAGAATCAATCATGACTGAAGATGGGAAAAAAATTCTATCAAACTTCATAGAACAGGTGAAAAATAAAAAATGATTTCAAAATTAATATCAAAACTTGAACAAAAGACAGACCTGACATATGATCAGGTAAACAATGTGATGACAGACATGTTATCAGGTAAAACAAATGACAAAGATAATGCGGATTTTTTGTCATTTTTGGCTGAAAAAGGAGAGACAGATGATGAGTTACTAGGAATGCTTGACAAGATGCAGGAATTTTCCCTCAAAGTTGAGCCTAAAAACACAGGAACAGTGATAGACATGTGTGGGACTGGAGGCGACAAACTTCAAACGTTCAATGTGTCTACTACAGCATCATTTGTGGTTGCAGCAGCAGGAGGAGTTGTTGCAAAGCATGGAAATCGCTCAAGTTCAGGAGTTTCAGGCAGTGCAGATATTTTTGAATATTTTGGATATGACCTAAATGCAGAACCTTCTAAGATTTCTGAAATTCTAGAAAAACACAACATCTGCTTTATGTTTGCACAAAAATTTCACCCAGCAATGAAATATGTAGCAACAGCAAGAAAACAACTAGGAAAGAGAACAGCATTCAATTTGTTAGGACCACTATCGAATCCAGCAGGAGTCAAAAATCAGTTAGTAGGAGTATACTCTATTGAATTTCTTGATAGACTTCCACAGATACTAAAGAGAAAAGGTGCTGAAAATATCATGACAGTTCGTTCTGATGATGGAATGGATGAGTTTTCAACAAGTGCAACAAATCGTGTATGCATTTTGAGAAATGATAAAGTGTTAATGAATGCAATTGATCCTGAGGTTGTAGGATTACACAAATCAAATCTAAAAGACATTCAAATCAAAACAAAAGAAGAAGCAATCAAATCATTTGTAGATGTATTAAATAACAATGCAAACCAAGCAATGATTGAAACAACTGCACTTAATGCTGCAGGAGGATTAATTGTTGCAAATATTTGTAAAAACTTTGAAGAAGCAGTAGAGATTGCATTAAACACAATCAAAGACGGGAAAGCATTTTCATTATTAGAAAGATTTGTATCAGCTACAGGAGACATTTCAAAATTAAAGGAGATTTCAAATGGCTGAAAATATTTTACGCAAGCTTGTAAACAATTCACAAGTAGCAATTGATGATGGAGTATATGATATAGAAACAGAACTTCAAAAATCAAACAAAGATTTTACCCAAATCATAAAGACCAATCCTCACGCTACACTTCTAACAGAAGTAAAATTTGCATCACCATCATTGGGCAAAATTAGGACATTGACTGATCCAGTTAGTATTGCAAACCAGATGATTGCAGGAGGCTCAAGAGCCTTATCAGTTCTAACTCAGCCTCATCTGTTTAATGGATCTCCAGAATATTTCATAAAAGTAAGACAAGCAGTGGATGTACCATTATTGATGAAAGATATCATGATAGATAAAATTCAGATTGATGCTGCAAAGAAGATTGGAGCAGACTATATGCTAGTGATTCAATCTCTTTTTGATCAGAAATTTCTCAAAGAAATTGATGAATTTATTGATTATGGACATAAGCAAGGATTAGAGATACTCTTGGAAGTACATACAAAACAAGAGTTTGAAAACGCATTAAAGACAGAAGCAGATCTAATTGGAATTAACAACAGAAATCTCGATACTTTAGAAATTGATCTTAAAACTACGGAAGACGTACTCAAAGGATATGAAAAGAATCGACCCATTTTATCAGAAAGTGGCATTGAAACACCTGAGGACATTCAGTATCTAAGAAAATGTGGTGCAGATGCTTTCTTAATAGGGTCAAGTATAATGAAAAGCGATAATATCGAAGAACATGTTAGAAGGTTGGTGAATGCATATTGAGATATCCTAAAGACGGAAGATTTGGAGAGTTTGGTGGAAAGTACATTCCAGAAACATTGGTTCCAGCAATTGAAGAACTTGAAGAAAATTATTTGAAATTCAAAAATGATAAAAATTTCAAAAAAGAACTGGATTATTATCTAAAACAATATGCAGGAAGACCGACGCCTCTTTATTACGCAAAAAATTTGTCTGAAAAAATAGGAGGTGCAAAAATCTATCTAAAACGTGAAGATCTTCTTCATGGAGGTGCTCACAAAATTAACAATACATTAGGCCAAGCACTTCTTGCAAAAAAAATGAATAAGAAGAGAATCATTGCAGAGACAGGTGCAGGTCAACATGGTGTGGCCACTGCAATGGCATGTGCTGCTTTAGGAATGAAAGCAGAAGTGTACATGGGTTACAAAGATACCATTAGACAAAAACTCAATGTGTTTAGAATGAATATGTTGGGCTCTAAAGTACATCCAGTAAAATCAGGCTCTAAAACTCTCAAAGATGCAATCAATGAAGCAATTAGAGATTGGATTACAAATGTCGAAACAACATACTACTTACTTGGTTCAGCAGTAGGACCACATCCATATCCTGTAATGGTAAGAGATTTTCAAAGTGTTATAGGCGAAGAAATCAAATTACAGATGAAAAAAATCAATAACAAAACTCCAGATAGTGTTATTGCCTGTGTTGGAGGAGGATCAAATGCAATTGGAACATTTTATCCTCTGGTTGATACTAATGCAGAAATCATAGGAGTAGAAGCCGCAGGTCATGGACTAAAATCAAAATTACATTCTGCTACATTGTCAGCTGGAAGTAAAGGAGTACTACATGGAATGATGACCTATTTACTTCAAGACGATGAAGGACAAATTACTGAAACACATAGTATTTCAGCAGGATTAGACTATCCAGGTGTTGGTCCTGAGCATTCATATCTAAAAGATACAAAGAGAGTAAAATATCATTCAGCAACAGATAACGAAGTAATTGATGCATTTTTACTTTTGACAAGAACAGAAGGAATAATTCCTGCTTTAGAGTCTGCACATGCAATTGCAGAAGCTGTTAAAGTTGCAAGAAAAGGTAAAAAATCTGAATCAATTGTTGTTACACTTTCAGGAAGAGGGGACAAAGACGTTGAAGAAGTGCAAAAATATTTGAATAAAAATGTCAAGGATTAAAGAAAAATTTTCAGAATTGGAGGCAAAAAACCAGAAAGCCTTGATAGCATATGTAATGGCAGGATTTCCAAATGAGAAAACAACATTATCAACTGTAAGAGGGCTGATTAAAGGCGGAGTTGATATCATAGAGCTTGGATTTCCATTCTCAGATCCATTAGCAGATGGCCCTGTGATTCAAAATGCCAGCACAGTTTCACTTGAAAAAGGAACAAAAATAAAAAAATTCTTTTCACTAGTACAAAAAATCAGAAAAGAAACAGACATTCCTCTTGTTCTAATGACATATACCAATATTTTGTACAAAAAAGGATATCCTAAATTTATCAAAGAAGCAAAAAAAGTTGGAATTGATGGATTCATTCTTCCAGACATGTCAGTAGAAGAATCAAAGGAATATCTCTCTGCAGCAAAAAATAATTCAGACACCATATTTTTGATATCACCTAATACAAGTAAAACACGAATTGCAAAAATTGCCAAAGCTACGTCAGGATTTTTGTATCTAGTTGCAGTGTATGGAACAACAGGAGTAAAAACTGGAATAAAAAATTACACATTAAAAGCAATCAAAGATGTAAAAAAACTAACAAAGGGAAAGATTCCCGTAGGAGTGGGATTTGGAGTTTCTACTCCAGAAGATGTTAAAAAATACATCAAAGTTGGTGCAGATGCAGTCATTGTAGGAAGTGCATTTTTGAAATTAATTGAAAATACACCACAAGCAAAATTAGAATCAAAGATTGCAATGTTTACAAAAAGCCTCAAAAAACAAACAATTCTTTAAAATCAAACCGTCAAAGGATGGCAGTCAAGTATTCAAACTGCATGGAGGGGAATCTCTATTTCAGTTATGACTGCCATTCTAGAGGTTCTCATACAATAATACACAAAGAAAAATAAAAAAACCACGTAAGAATTTTCTAAAAATTGTTTAGAAAAATAAAGAATAATTTACAATTGTAAAGATCGGAGTTATCTAATTAATGAGAGTTTAGAGCGAATCAAGAACAGAGAAGAAAAAATTCCAATTCCTAAAATACTCATAGCTAAAAATCCAAATTCAGGTATTACATTAGAACCCATTATTTTGATTTCTCTTGAAGTGTTATCAAGAGGGATAACTAGTTGAGTTGCAGTATTGTCACTAATTGTAGAATCAGATTCAAACTCTACCATATTTCCATCAACCCATACAGTTGTAGGATTATCAATTAGTTCCCTAGGCAAAGTTATGGTAAGATGTTCATTGTTACTTTCTCCTGTCAATGTAAATGTCAGAGTTTTTTCATCAGGGTTTACATGTACTGCACTAGCCAAATAGGCATCTAGAAAGTATTTTACTTCAAATCCCAATCCATCATCAGTATAGCCAGATGCAACTCCATCAATAGATTTTACACTTCCAGGATCTAACACTACATGAACAACACCATTCATCCAAGGATGAAGTGTACAATAATAGTAAAAATCACCAAGGTCATCAAACTGATGAGTAAAAGATTTTCCTGCAGTGAAGAATCCACTATCAAAAAGTCCATTCTCATCATCAGGTGTAGGTGTTCTTTCTCCTGTCGGGTTGATTGAAGTTATAGTATGAAATGCAGTATCAGCATTAGACCAAGTCACAGTATCTCCTTGGAAGACAGTGATTATACCAGATGTCTCACCTGTGTCTTTTTGAGACCAAAAGTAAGGAAAGTTTTCATCAGATGCACCTGAAGGAATTTTAATTTCATAGTTTTCAGCAAAGGCTAAACCTGAACCGACCATCAATATTGCTAATACAGGTAAAACAGCAAGTGCAAATTTCATAATTATACAAACTGTTAAGCACTATTTCAATCAAGCCATGATCGACAAAACATACAAAAACCAGATGTTCGTTTCATTAATGTGCAGACGAAGTTTATTTTTGTCACAGGTGGTGTCATGTCTGGCCTTGGAAAAGGCGTAACAACCTCATCAATAGCAAAACTGTTACAATTAGCAGATCAAAAAGTTTCTTGCATAAAGATTGATCCGTATCTAAATTATGATGCAGGAACAATGAACCCAGTAGCACATGGCGAAGTCTTCGTTACAGAAGATGGGGGAGAATGCGATATGGATATAGGAAATTATGAGAGATTTCTAAATCAGGACATTCCAAAAAGCCACAACATTACTACTGCTCAAGTATATTCTTCAGTAATTGAAGCTGAAAGAAAAGGAGAATATTTGGGAGCATGTGTTCAGATTATCCCACATGTAACAGATGAGATTAAAAACAGAATTAGATTGATTGCTGAAGAAGAGAAATTAGATTTTCTTATTGTTGAATGTGGAGGCACAGTAGGAGATATCGAATCACTTCCTTTCTTGGAGGCATTAAGGCAGATGAGAGTAGAAGAAGGGCCACAAGGAGTAATCTTTGTTCATGTAACTCTTGCACCTTCATTAGACGTAGTAGGAGAACAAAAAACCAAACCGACTCAGCATAGTGTTCAAGAACTCAGAAGAATTGGTATTCAGCCTGACTTTTTAGCAGTTAGATGTACCCTGCCATTAGAAGAAAAAACAAAGAAGAAAATTGCAATGTTTACAAATGTGACAACTAGTGATGTTTTGTCATGCCATGATGCAAAATCAATTTTTGAAGTTCCACAGATGCTTTATGATCAAGGAATAATGGATTTTATTTTTACAAAATTCGGTAAAGTAGGAATGGTAAATGCATCTGCAAATTGGGACAAGTGGAATGAAATTGCACAGAATATGACAAACCATGAAGATCAAAAAGTAAAGATTGCAATGGTTGGAAAGTATGTCACGCTTGCAGACAGTTATGTCAGTGTTAATCATGCATTAAAACATGCAGGAGCACAAATAGGAAAATCAGTTGAAATTGATTGGATAGATTCAGAGTCAATTACAGATTACAATAGTCTATCCAAATATGATGGAATTTTAGTCCCTGGAGGTTTTGGTACTAGAGGTTCAGAAGGAATTATTCAAACAGCTAACTATGCTAGAGAAAACAACATACCATATCTTGGCATATGTTTTGGATTCCAATTAGCTGCAATAGCATTTGGAAGAAATGTTTTGAATTTAGAAGATGCAAATTCTACAGAAATAAAAAAAGACACAAAAAATCCTGTTGTTGATCTATTACCTGAACAAAAAGAAATTTCAGACATGGGAGGATCTTTACGTCTTGGTGCAAACGACATCAAAGTGAAACCAGATACAATGGCACATAAAATTTACAATTCAGATACAATTTCAAAGAGACATAGACACAGATATGAGATTAATCAGGAATACATTTCTGAATTTGAAAAAAATGGAATGGTATTTTCAGCTGAAAGTGATAGTGGAAAGAGAATGGAGATGTTAGAAATTTCAAATCACAAATTCTATCTGGGAGTACAATTCCATCCAGAATTCAACAGTAGGCCAGGATTTCCTGAAAAAGCATTTGAGGCATTTGTAAAAGCTGCTTCAAAAAAATAAATTCAAAGCTTCAACAGACATAGAAGAGATTATGAATTTCCCAAAGTTGGGAAAACAAATGAGGAATAAAACTATTATTTAATGAGAAGTGAAGCAAAGTGAAAAATTGCCAAGATGTAAAATATGTGGAAAAGATTTTGAAAACGGCTTCAAAGGTTTTTGTTCACAAACATGTTATGAAGTAGATCTTAAAAATAGAATTATTGATGCAACTAAAAATGATCCATCACATACACAAAAAATTTCTAAAGACTGTTAGCTACTCAATTTTTGAAATTTCATAAATTTTCTGTCTTGCATCTCGGATTGAAACTTTCTTTTTCACGTAGCCTTTTTTCAAAAGATGACTCAAGGCCAATCTTACCGTTCTATCTGGAAGTAATGTCTTGTTTGCAAGATCTTTTTGGGTTAATGCACCCTCATATTCCAAGGTTTTTAGCAATAATTTTGAGCTGGGAGGCATGCTAAGTAACTCTTCAGCAAGATGAACTTTTTTAGCAAGAGCAGAAATTGCAGTAGAATCTTTTTTCAAACGAATGATTTTTGCAGGAGGGAAAAATTGAGTACACTCTACAGTTTTGTTAACTTTGTATCTGTCTAAACCATCAAGTACAACTTCACAATGTAATCGTGCAGAAATGTCATCGATTTCAATTGAACTGTCATTTGATACAATGATAGGCCTTCTTGTTACATCAAGGGAGTTTACTGAAATTATTTCAAATACAGCAGAATCCTGAAACAGGACAGGTCCGCCAGCAGACATTGAATATGCTGATGATCCTATAGGGGTAGAAACAATAATTCCATCACTGTTGTCGTGCCAAACTTCTTCTCCGTTGACTCTGAGTGTATGTTCCATCAGCATAGCACTCTTTGATGAAAAAACTGCTACATCATTTAATACAGGATAAACGTTTTTTCCATCAATCTTAACTCCAAGTCTAGGAACTTCTTCAATCTTGTAATTTTGTTTTTTTAGTTTATTGACATATGATGAAAATTCTCTAAGCTCAATTTGAGCCAAAAAGCCACTAGCCTCACCCTCACTAATTCCTAAAACGGGGGATGTAGAATCAAAAGTTCGATGAAAATAATTTCGTACTCCTTTATCGCCACCTAAAACAATAATACAATCTGCTTGTTTTATCTTTGATTTTGTAATTGTAAAAGATTTGATGTCATTTTCATCAAGAATTTTTTTAATTGTCTTTGCAGCACTTTCTGCTGTTCCTGAACCATAAATGCCTATTTGCACAGATGAAACAATCTATTCAGTAGAATAAAAGAATAATGCACTACAAGTCTCTAAATTTTACTAAATTATAGAAATAAGAGGCATTAGTTTGAATAGTCCCTTTACGAGGTATTTTTTGCAACCCAACGTTCTTTGAATCAAGGGCAGCCTGAGCAGCACCGCCAGCAAAACACAATGCCCACAAAAAGTCTTTTTCTTTAAGCATAGTACATGTAAAGGTTGCACAAAAGATATCTCCAATTCCAGTAGTATCATGAATTTCTTTATTGGGAAGTGTAATTGAATATACTTTGTCTTTAACCAAAAGAGAAACGTCAGTTTTGTTTGTTAATAGTACATATTCAATTCCTTTTTTCTGTAATGCAACCATCATCTCATCATGAGTGCCACTTACTAAATGCTGAGCTTCTTCAGGATTTACTTTAATTGCATTTACATTAGAAAGATCTAGCTCGGTATTTTCTAAAATAACATTATTTTGAGAATCTTTACGTCTCAAAAATCCCTGAGGGTCTACAAAAAGAAAATTAGAATCATTTTTGATTTTAGAAAAAGTTTCATTTGAAATTTCATGAAAGATTGGACTCACGATGTGTCCATCAGCCTTAACTCCAGAATATTCAATTGGTTCACATTCATTTTCCAATCTTAGTGTTCTATCTGAGCCATTGATTGAAATAGCAAATTTTGTGGTATTTTTTTGCGATTCACAGTCAACAAAATTTATTTTGTTATCTGAAAGATATTGTTTTGGAAAATCAGGGCCAAATTTTGTGAATAAATCTATATCAAATTTGAATTGTCTTGCAGTTAAACTACAATAACAAGCAGCACCACCAATTTGCTCATAATTTTGTTGATCAATAGTAATAGTATCAACTGCACAATGAGAGAAAATAGCTAATTTCATTTCTTTGAATGGTAAAAATAACAGATTTAGTTTTTTGCATTGGTTTTTTCAAAACAGTCTTTACAGAGAATATTACCTTTAGAAACTATAAGTTCAACACCAGAACTAAAGCAATGATGACATAAACCACGCATGATTATTGAGGTAATTTACTCATCATAGAATTAAAACTTAAAGTAGATTTTATCACTAATCACGCACAAGATAACAAAAAGGTGACATTCAAAAATTACAGATTGTTATCGGACAGTCAAGAAATAGTTTAGTATATTTGATCTCCTTTTTCCCAAGACAAATCAAACAAATAATTCATCAAATCTGCAAGGGTTTCAGAATCAGACCACCAAGCAAATGTTTGTCTTGTAGGATGATTTGCATTTCTCATAAACAAAAGAACTTCTTTTTTATCATTAATCAAAAAGCATTTGTTTTCAGAATCAGAAGGAACTGAACGTACACTTTTTTGATCAATTTCAGATAAAAATTCAGGAGCTTTTGTTAATGGAGATACAATTAATTTTAATTCTGCAGATGATTCTTTTAGATTATCAAAAATATCAGAATGGTAAAAACGTTGCAAATCAGAAACACTGCCAAAAATTTTAAAATCTTCAACGCTTGAAGTGATCATCTCTTTGATTTTGTTAATAATTGGACTAGTTCCATGAAGTAACTGCATTTTTTCAGATTTTGATTCATCAGTCTCTACAGCAAAGAAAGGAACTTGTTTCCACATTTCAGATAATGATTCTTCTTTTTTTGCCAGAGAATTAATTCTTGTTTGTTCTTGTTTTACTAGAGTTTCAATTGCTTGTTTCATCTCTGTAGCAGTATACTTGGTAGGATGAGATAATTCAGCTGTTACTAAACCCATGTTTTGTAACGAGTTTACGAGATGATAAGTTTCAGTTCTTGGAGTCTGAAGAGCTTTGGAAATTTCAGCTGCAGTCTTTGAGCCATATTTTCCAAGATAAATGAAGACTTTGCTTTGATTAGCAGTCAGGCCAAAATTTGTTAATTCTTTTTTGATTTTTTCAAGTGTTAGTTTATGCTTGTATAGTTCTGTTTCAGAATCATTATCAAATAATGTGATTGCTTTTTCTTTTTCCAATGATGATTTTATGCGAAATAAGCATATAAGCGATCCTGCAAAAATCTTTTCTGAAAATGCTTGAATCACTACATTTTTTTGACTTTATTATTGTGATGACATTGTTTTGAGTTTTAAGATGACATCACTAGTCATTTTTTGTAGTTCATCCATGCTTGAATTTACTTCAAAGTGGGATTCCATGATATTAGATACACTATAGAATAGATAAGCCCTTGTCAGTTTCTAATGATACACAATTGTTGTGTTTTTTCAAAAATGCCCCAAAAGTAAGAAATCTTCCTAGAATCACATAATCTGACAAAATCTGAAGATCTGACTCAAAAGAAGGATTTAATGGAATTTTTTTGAAATTAGGCGTTTGGAGTGGTCCACAAGAATATAAGTAGGCAAATTAGTTTATGTTCATGCCACTTAAACGTGCAAGTAGAGGTCGTACAAAAGGAGGAAAAGGATCCTCAGGTGTTGTTCAATGTACAAACTGTGGACAAACAGTACCTAAAGACAAAGCAAAG